>JAHDCE010000237.1 GCA_020630045.1 Saprospiraceae bacterium
GAATAGTGGTTGATGTACCAAGAAATTCCTTCGAAGTTGTCCGAATGATATGCTCCGTTGAAGTGTAGGAACAAGCACTTTCGTTCTAGTTGTCGGGTGATGAAATGTCCCATAGTCGCATCTTTGATGGCTTGTGCTTTCACGAAATTATCACTTCCATGTCCTCCGCCCATTTCCACTAACGCGGCATACTGGGGCAAGGTGAGGTCAAAGGTAACCGGTAGTGGTGCGATATATTCCTTAGCGGAATCGGTCAGTGTTTCCAGTGTTTCGATTCCTTGGTGGAATACGGTGGAGGCATATCTCCTAGGGATATTGGTGGCGATGAATTTTAATTGGTTAGCTTTCGCGAATTCCACTAATGGTTTGTAGTCCGTTTTGTAGTTGGGCCACAGTCGTGCTTCGGATTCAAAACTTTTGGTTGATATGATTCCCTTGAGGTATTCGTCAAGTAGGAGTTGATTGTCCGCTTCGAACATTTCGGCTCCTAGGATAAGTTTCTCTTTTTTCTTTTGATATAAATCTTGCGTAAGCTGGATTTGTAACCAATGTGAGATAGGATTATCATGGAGTTCGCCGAATAAGACGACATCCGCTTTGTTGGATTTTTTTAAAAGGTCGGCATATGAGACCTCTTTTCCTTCTTTGTCAAAAATCCGATATGCCCTTGGTTCAGGTTGGATATTTGCCGAAAGGCAAAAAGAAAAAATGAGTGTGAATAACATTGATTTCATGGCAGTAGATTGTTGAAGTTGCTCGTACTGTAAACCACAAAATTAATCTTATTGCAGAAAATCATCAAGGTGTTGATGTCGTAGTTAGCACAAAGTCCAGTTGTTGCATGATATCCCGTTTCAGCTCGCCCGGAGCGAAAGCGAAGGCGTCGATGAAAATGACTTCGTTGCGTTTTTGATCCAGGATGGCATAAGAGGTGAAAGGGCCACCCATGATATCGTTTTCCATCATCCAAACTCCTCGAAGTCTTCCTGCATGGTTGTCATTGATTTTCGTGAAATCATGGAACAGAGGAAGGTTGATATCATCTATTTTCATATAACTTCTTTCCTTATCAGAAGAGACATAATGTAATCCCAACGTATCCCTGATGGCTTTCATTCCCGTAAGGGATAATTGGGTGCTATCGACATAGGGTGCCTTGTGGATAAGTATGTTGTTGAGTGTCTTGTCCGAAATTTTACGAAGCCACATGAAGTCATGGTTTTCATCATAATCGGCCAAGACATAATCACCGGGTACCATCATGTTGATGCCGAATGATTCGTTCACTTTACGAGTCAGGACATTGTTTTGTCCGCTGACATATACTCGTCCTTTCAGTTGTTTGCTATCGTGTTTGTTGATTTTGGAAGTAAGTCCGGCGTATGAGTTTTTTATGCCATTTTCAAGGGCTTTTTTCCATCACCATACATTAAGAACACGACTTGATTGGCCGCCCATTTGTTTTGAGCGACTTGAGTTCGCAATTTCGCAGGTGTACGAAGCATCGAGTCGATATTGGTTTGACCGACGATTTCGGTAACCATCCGGGTTGTGGGTGAGTCGGGATTGGAAGCGTCCGCAAGGAACAACATCGTTCGAAATCGTTTGCGATACAAATCCGCTTTGATTTCTTTTGGATTGAAATGTTGCAAGTCGAGTGTAGGTTCCGGTTGGGGCAGTACCGGGTAGGCGGCCCCCATATAATAACGCATCGTGTCCCCAATAGCCCCTTCCCAAATATCATCATCGGAAACGATGATGACTTTATTGACAGGGCCGAAAGCATAAGGGGCGTCATTCATCGCGGAAGAACAACCGGAAAGGATAAATGCCAGTAATGCGGCTCCTAGGAAATATATAATCGGATTCTTAATCATTATCTTTTATGAATGGTTGGACAATCACTAATGTGATGCTAAATAAGCAAAAAATGTTGTAAGTTCTCGAAGCTTCTAGTAAAAAGGGCCTGACTTCCTATAAAAGAAATCAGACCCTTTTTAAGTACCCGGCCATAAATAATCAGGGAATATGCTTTTCGGGTCTTTTTGCTTTATCCTTCGTACAGTCCTCAACTTGGTAGCTACGGCTACCAGTTTCCGGGCTTCCCTCGACTAAAACAAAAATACCCTTGAAAATCATCATTCGATTACTTTTGTCCAGGTACTTAATAACATCGTCAATCGGTCTAGAGTTGTTTGATTCGAATGACCTGACCGGATTTTATCTGTTCGGCTGAGGTGATGTTGTTGTCTTTTAATATTTCACTAATGCTGAGACCTGTAAATTTATTCGCTACATCTTTGATGGATTCCCCTCTTCTGAGTGAATAAAGGATGTATTGGTCATCTTCGGATTTTCCTTCTTTGTCAGGAGATGTCGGCTTTGATTTAGGAACCATTGGTTTGTTCGATCCGATAATTGAACGAACACTACCCGATTTGACCGTTGTCAGGAGTTCGAGGTCGATAGTCGGAGTCCTTGTAATGGTTTTGGTCATCGTAGATAATCCGTTATCCGGAATTTGTTCTTTGATGAGAAGCCTTTGTCCGGGGACGATATAGTCTGATGCCAAATTGTTCCAAAGTCGGATGTTGTCGGGTTTGCAATTGTATAAGCGTGCAATCGAGCGGATATCGTCTCCGTTTCCGACAATATATGTGGACTCTACGGTTTTGTATTTCAGTCCCGGGGTCAATGGTTTAGCCGCCGGACGGCTGTCTACGTATTGAGTGGCATCTCCACCCATATATGATACAAAGTATCCTACGGTGTGATAAGGTAGGATGACATAGTTTCCTTCTTTACTTTTAGGGACGACATTCCGTTTGTAAGCCGGGTTGAGTTGTTTGATGATGTGCATCGGCGTACCTGTGATTTCCGATATTTTCCGAAAGGTAATGTACTCATGGATGATGACCGATTCCGTTACTTGTAAATCAAACTCAGGAATAACGGGTACGAGTCCGTGGTCGGGGTAGTGCTTTGCGATATAAGTAGCTGCGATAAATGCAGGAACATAACTACGGGTTTCCCTAGGAAGGTATTTTTGGATTCGCCAGAAGTTTTTGCTTCGTCCCCTTTTGATGGCACGATTTACCCTTCCTGGTCCGGCGTTGTAAGCTGCTAGGGCCAGTGCCCAGTCGCCGTATCTTTTGTGCAGTCTTTTGAGGAATCTTGCTGCGGCATCACTGGCTTTGTTGGGGTCGCGGCGCTCCTCCATATAGGAGTTGTTATAGAGTCCGTATTCCTTGCCTGTCGCCGGCATGAATTGCCAAAGTCCTACAGCACCCGCTCTAGAAACGGCTTTAGGATTAAGAGCGGATTCTACGATAGGTAGATATTTCAAGTCAGTAGGCAGCCCATGATTGATCAGGTGACGTTCAAACATCGGAAAGTACATGTTCATTTTGCCGAGCATGACTTCTGTATTCGCTCGTTTTTTTACCGTATATGTTCTGATGTAAGATCGTACGCCCGAGGTGAATCTAGGAGTGACCGCATTATTTTGAAGTGTTGAAATCCGCATAGTCAAATCCGAATCCGTATAAGTCGGATAAGGTGATGAGTAAGCGCTTTTGGGATAATCGGATACTTGTGCTTCCAAACACAAGCAAGAAAGAAGAGATAGCAAGGTTGCTGTAAGTAGTCTTCTTGTCAACATAACTTCGTTATTTGTTTTTTCCAAAAAAAATGATGCGGAATGGTAGGACAACTTATTAACGCGTCGAATATAAATCGTTACATATCAATCTGTCGAGTGAGTTGAAATAATTTGTCTTCTCTAAAAGTTTCCGCCATGAATTGGATGCCTATGGGTAGGCCATTTTTATGTGTTCCGTATGGTAAAGAGATGGCAGGAATACCCGCCAAGTTGGCTAAGACCGTAAAAATGTCTGCCAAATATACGCTAATCGGATCATTTATTTTAGTACCGATTTTCCAAGGAGGGGTAGGGGAGGTCGGTAAACAGATTAAATCCGCCTCTGAAAAAACTTCTTGTAGGCGATTGCGGATGAGCCTACGAGCCTGCTGTGCTTTTTGAAAATAAGCATCATAATATCCGGAACTTAGGACAAAGTTGCCGGTCATGATTCGTTTTTTTACTTCTGTTCCGAATCCTTCTGTCCTGCTTTTTCGGTAAATATCTTCAAGGTCTTTTCCCGCTTTCCGGTTGCCATAGCGAATACCGTCATATCTGGACAGATTGGAACTGGCTTCGGCCGTGGTTAAGACATAATATGCAGGAATGACAAAGTCCATCAAGTCGAAATCGACCGTTGTGATTTCGTGTCCTTGTGATTTAAGTTGTTCTAGTAATTGTTGATAAGATTGGAGGATTTCAGGATGTATCCCTTCATTGGTGTTGATTTGCCGGAAGGTGGCGATTTTAAACGAATCTTGTGTCGAGGAAGGTGTAGGAAAGGGCCGGTTGGAAGTGGTAGCGTCCATCCGGTCTTCGCCGGAAATGATTCTTGTTACTTTTTCGACATCTTGTACCTTATGACCAAGTACACCGATTTGATCGAACGATGAAGCATAAGCTAATAATCCATGTCGGGAAACCCGTCCATAAGTCGGTTTCATACCAATGACGCCACAAAAAGCCGCCGGTTGCCGGACTGATCCTCCCGTGTCACTTCCTAGGGCGATGGTGCAGCAATCCGTTTGTACAGAAACGGCCGCTCCGCCTGAAGACCCACCGCAAACCAAGTTGGTCCCGACCCCGTTGATAGTAGGGCCATAAACGGAATGTTCATTGGAAGATCCCATTGCGAATTCATCACAATTGGTACGCCCGATAATGATGGCATCTTGCTCTTCCAGTTTTTGGATGGCTGTTGCCGAAAATGTGGAGGTAAATCCCTGTAGAATATCAGAGGCGGCGGTTACCTGTTTTCCTTCAATGCAAATGTTGTCTTTGACCGAGATGACAACTCCGAACAAATCACCTAGGGACTCAGGAGCATTTCCGAGCTTTTGGTCAATGGCATGGGCCTTTTCTTTTGCATCCTGTTCAAAGACTTCCACAAAGGCGTTCAATCCTTTGTGTTGGCGGATATTGGTCAAATAATGTTCCACCAATTGGGAACAAGAAAAAGTTTGGGCCTTGAGTCCCCGTTGAATTTCCTCAATCGACTTTGGTGTCATCTAGTCCTCCTTATTGTTGTTGCCGCCTGAATTCTTGTCTTTGTTTGGCGGTCTGTTATTTCGATTGTCCTTTCGTCGGTTCCGATTGTTTCGGTTCCGATTATTTCTCGGCTTGTTATTTCGGCCTCCGGTTCTATTGTCTTTGTCCTTATTGTTGTCCTTGTTCGTACTCGTATTGTCCGTTTTGTCTTTGGGCTTATTGTTCTGCTTTTGCCCTTGTCTGTTTTGTCTTTGGTTCGAACCTTTTGGCCTACCGCCTTTATTGGGGCGTTTGCGTCGTCGGCTTCTTTTTTTCTCCTCCGGCAATTCGATTTGTCCGGTTACATCCGCAAAATCCAATTCGGCTTCAGACGAATCATCGTTGATTGCGATTCCTTGTAGCTCCTCGGGTTTTTCGCCACGTTTGTTCATGGCAAGGATTTCATTCACACGGTCTATTTTCAATGCGAATAATTTTCCCTTGGTTTTAGAATTGTTCTTGTAAGCGTAGAACATCAATTGCTTGAAAATATCCATTTTGACCATTACCGCATCACCTGCTACGGTGTGCAGGTAATCCGCCCTTTTGGGGAAAGCTTTTAGTGCTTCCATATAAGTGTCCAGCTCGTAATTCAGGCAGCATTTTAACCTGCCGCACTGTCCGGACAATTTCGTTTGGTTGATGGCTAAGTTCTGGTATCTCGCCGCCGAAGTAGTGACCGTTTTGAAATTGGTGAGCCAAGTGGAACAACACAATTCCCGTCCACAAGCACCAAGGCCGCCGATTCGAGCCGTTTCTTGTCGAGCGCCGATTTGTCTCATTTCAATTTTTACCTTGAATTCCCGGGCGTAGTGTCGGATGAGTTCACGGAAATCCACACGTCCGTCTGCAGTATAGTAAAAGGTCGCTTTGCGTTTATCTCCTTGGTATTCGACATCGCCGATTTTCATTTTCAAGTCGAGTGAACGGGCAATGACACGAGATTTGATCATCGTACCTTTTTCCATGGAACGCGCTTCCTCTAGTCGTTCCATATCGCGATCGTGTGCCAAGCGGATGATTTTGCCGAATACGGTTTTTGCCCGTACCCTTTTCTTTTTCATTTGTAGTCGCACAAGTTCCCCTGTCAAGGAAACCTTTCCGATATCATATCCCGTTTTCGCTTCAACGGCGACCATGTCTCCGAGTTGAGCCCGAATATTTTGCGGATTGTGGAAAAACGTTTTCCTCGATCCGTTTTTGAAGCTGACTTCTACTAAATCGAACTCTTCGTGTTCCGGTAGATTTATATCTACTAGCCAATCATAAGTATTGAGTTTATTGCATCCTCCTGACAGGCATCCCCCTTTATTTCCACACCCTGAAGGTGTTCCATCTTTGCTGGTTGAGCATCCGGCACAAGCCATGATTTGCCCTTTGAGTCACAAGTCACATGTTTTCTTTTG
>JAHDCE010000238.1 GCA_020630045.1 Saprospiraceae bacterium
GATACATGCATAGGCGTTGGCCCTGATATTTTGTACTTGTTTTCCATCGGAGATGGCACCGGAATTCACTAGGATGTCAGGCAGTAAAAATACACCTCGGACAAGGGCGTTCATAATACCACGAGAAGCCATGACATCTTTCAACAACAGTGCGACTTGGAGGAAGAGTCCGGCACCGGTTCCACCTGCCAATGTACTAACAATCATAATCCTTGGACTCGCTGTGAATCCAGCATCGTCATTCCCAAAAATCCGGTTGAGGTTAGCGTTGAGTTTCGCGAGTTTGTTGCTTTCGATGGCTGCTCGGAAAGCAAGGCGAGATACCGACCGGATTTGACCGGCTCCTTCGGTCAAACGCTTTCTCATGATTTCTCCATCTTCGTGGGGAAACCACTCTTTTACGGTTTCGGGGGAACGGTTGATATATTGCCTTACCGTGTATTGGGCACTGGTTTGGATGATATTGGAACGATTGATGTGCTTGAGTTTTTTGATATCATTGATATTGGTATCAAAAGCCAAAACAGCGACCTTACTTCGTTTTTCTTCAGGGATCATCCCAAAAATATCATCTACAATTTTTGAGCCTAGCCCTCCAAGACCTACTAGTAGCGTTGGTATTTCCATTTCATTCTGTTTTATCGGTTCCGATTCGAGAACCTTTGGTGATTATGAGTATTAGATGTTATCACGAAAAATTGAGTATAGCCAAACCGTTATTTTTGAAATCCACTTCGTTATTCCCCTTAAACGTAGCTAAGGCTATGCTTTGCGGCGAATGCCTCGTTGATTCCCAAAATAACGATTCGCCTTTTATACAAAAAATTTCGTGATAACATCTATTAAAACCACCTCCATTTGGTCATTACAACCAAGGTTATTTTTTCAAAAAAAATTTATATTTTAACAAAATAATCAACCCATGGTTTTTGCCATCCTTCCAAAGTTGCATAGTTTCGCAACCCCCATTAAACCGAACCAACCATCAATAACTAACTTTTTTGATAATAGATGATTTCTATTGTCCTTATTTTTTAATTCATTTAAAACAAACAAATGAATCGGTTAGTACTGCTTTTTTCCTTTTGTTTCCTCCTTGTTTCAACTACTGACGTTTATAGTCAAACAGATCCCACAAAACCCAATATCCTCCTGATTATCGCAGATGATATGGGAACGGATATCACTCCGGGTTACTTGACAGGAAACTCTCCAATGCCGGTGACTCCGCATCTGGACGACTTCAGAGCCAATGGAATCACTTTCACCAATGCTTGGGCGACGCCACAATGCGCACCGACTCGTGCGACCATCATGAGCGGGAAATATGGTAATAACAATGGGGTGGAAAAAGTACCCGGTACGTTAGATCCAACAGCACACAGTTCTATTTTCAAAGAATTGGCTACGGAAACAAGTAGCGCTTACGCTGATGCAGTTGTCGGCAAATGGCACTTGGATGAGAATGACGACTATACCCATCCGGCTCAACACGGCGTGGATTATTATACCGGCGTTTACAAATCGGGCGTGGACAACTATTACAATTGGGATAAATTGGTCGGAACTTCTATCGTCAATGAAACCGAATATGCTACAAAGAACTTAACGGATGATGCCATTGACTGGATCAAAGCCCGTACTTCCCCTTGGTTCATGTGGATGGCTCATGTCGCTCCACACGCTCCGACGCATGTACCGCCGGCAGGTACTTACTCCATCGGTAACACCGATAATAATTTCAGAAAATATGTTGCCGCAGTCGAATCGATGGACTATGAAATCGGGCGGATGCTGGACAGTATCCCGCCTGCCGTACTCGCCAATACGCTCATTATTTTCATAGGAGATAACGGTACTCCTGGCACATTTTTAAAATCATTCCCGGCAGGGAGAGGAAAAGGAAGCATGTACCAAGGAGGATTGAATGTGCCACTCATCGTAAGTGGAGCGGGCGTGACTCGAACAGGCGTTACCGAAAGTGCCATGATTAATGCTACGGATATTTATGCTACGATTCTAGAAGCGGCCGGCGCTTCATTGCCCGGGGGAAAATATAATAGTTTTAGTTTCCATCCCTTGCTCAGTAGTGCGACCGCGACCAAACGACCTTACAATTATATCGATTATCAAATCAATGGCACCAATGGAGACGATTTTGCCATTAGAACCGATCAATATAAGTTGATTCAGTACGCCGATGGTCGGCAAGAGTTTTATGACTTAATCGCCGATCCATTTGAATCCAATAATTTATTGCCCACTTTAACCGCAGCTCAACAATTGGTCTATGATGATTTGGAAGTGGAAGCGGTTTATATCAGGACGGACTGGTCGTGCCGCGATTTGATTCAAAACGGAACGGAAACTTCGATTGATTTGGGTGGTACTTACTGTGCTGGTTTACCGGTTTGTATGTTCGATAATTCAACCAATACAACCAATATTGGTTGTTGTGATGCACCGGACCCCGGGGAAAGTGTATTTTCAGAAGCGATACATTTGGATGAAAGATTGATTTCTAGCAATAATTTCCCTGATCACAATTATTGCTACAATTCTCCTTCCCAAGCTCCTGATCCGGTCAACTATGTTTTCTCCTTGGATTTGACGCCGACTTTGGCGGCGTCAAAAACATCGATTACGAATCCTAGCACAAAGCGACCGAGTATTTATTTCGGTGTTTCCGTGGATGGCGTTTTATTGGCACCCGCTCCTGCCTCACCTTTCATTTTTGAGAATACACGAACCGGAGAATTCAACTGGGATTGGATCTTCGAACCGACCAATAACCAAGGTTCAGGACCGACACTCGTCGGCTTGGATTGCGCTTCAGCGCATACCGGTGGACAAGGTTACCATTATCATGGAAATATGTTCCAATACGCTGAAAAGATACAAACCGGATTGAGTACGACGACCACTCCTCCGGCCGGACCCGTACATATCGGATGGGCAGCGGATGGGTTTCCTATTTTATACAGATTCGCCCCTGACGGCGTAGGAGGTTTGGCTTTACTCCAGCCAAGTTATCAACTTAAACCGGGCGATCGTCCGGGAGATGGTGTCAATTCGCCTTGTGGGCCTCATAATGGAAAATATACCAACGATTATGAATACATAGCCGGTTCCGGAGATTTGGACGAATGTAATGGTATTTCAAGGAACGTGACCATCAATACGATTTGTGGCCCGCAGACATTCGACTATTTCTATGTTGTCACGGATGACTTCCCACAGATTTCCCGATGTTTTTCCGGAACCCCGAGTGTTTCTTTCAATAATGACAACAGGGGCGGGCCTTGTTACAAGTCGCTCGCCATGCAGAAGGTGACACTCAATGTGGGCGAGTCGATTACCGTCGGAACGAACACCTACAATTCAGTAGGAGAATATAGGGACACGATTGACAATTACAATGCTTCTTGTGATTCGATTGTAGTGACAAGGGTCGAGGCAGTTCTCCCCCTTTCCCTTTTGGAATTCCGGGCACGGGTGATCAACAACAAATCCGTTTACCTCAATTGGACGACCACGGCGGAATGGAAAACCAGCCATTTCGTCATTCAAAGGAGTCGTGATTTCAGAACATGGGAAGATTTGGGACAAGTCAAAACCAAGGGAGATTTGACATCGACTAGCTACTATTCATTCGAAGATGAATTGAAAGATGTGGATCGTTCGAATGACATGACTTTATATTATCGTTTGAAAATGGTGGACTTGGACGAGTCCTTCGAATATTCGGATATACAATCCGCCTCACTTGCAGCCGACACAAAGGCACATTTGGTATTCGATAGAAGTCAAGGAAAGTTATTTATCCAATCGGATTGGTTACAGCAAAAAGAATTACAAGTGACCGCCTTGGATGTACAAGGACGGATTATTCATCAAAAAACATTGTCCGTCAACCAAGGACGGAATTTGGTTTGGGACAATATGAGTGATTGGATTGATGGTGCATATTTTATTCATTTGACGGATCAACAAGGGGTTCATTTGACTCGTAAGATGATTGTCCATTAATCAAAACTTCCTTGTATTATGAATTGGTTGTTCTTATTCACTTTGCTATTCACATCTCCACCGCATGATATCGCGATGGCTAAATTCGATGTGATTCAAAATAACGAAACCATTTCCCTTGAGGTTTCTTTTGATCGGGAAGATTTGGAATCCACATTCGGAGAACATGTCGAAATCAATGAAGAAACCGTGGGTAATTATTTGAATAAAAAAACGAGTTGGACGTTCAATAATGAAAGTCCGACTATAAAAGTGGTGTCCCTTTCGGAAGACCGTTTATTCTATCGTGTTTCTTGTCAATTCGAAGGCTCTTATTCCAATATTAAAAAAATAAAAGTTCAAAATACTTGCTTGCTGGAACAAGTGGACGGGCATTCTAATATCGTCTCTTTTGAGGTCAATGGTAAGTATCGGATGTTCCGTATGCATGAGGGACGGCAGGAGATTTTTGTGGGGTATTAAGAAGCTGTTTGAATTGAGCCTTCATTTATTAACTTTGACAAATGACTGCACAGGAAAAAATAAATAACATATATGGCTTTGACTTCCCTTCAGATTTTTTCTTATTTCATAAGTTTATAAAAAGGATTGAGGGCGACGACAAACTGAAAGGGAAATATGATCAAGGGTTAGGACTTTTAAGCATGTACCCCGGGCCTCCCTTCGCCATCTTCGATGATGATTTCAATACCGAACAAAAAGACATCATAGAAACAGGAAGGTTTGCGGCTGATCCACCTGAATTCTTCACCGTATTATACGGAGATACGGACGGCTTGCATTGGGGCTATTACATTGATGAGCCATCTGCTGCACAACCTACATTTTGGGTGGCGAGTTATTATGCCAAAGATGCATTTTCTATCGGAGCCAACAATCGTACTTTATTTGAAGAAAGTCGAGAAAGATTAGAGAGTTATTACCAAAACCATGTCGATGATTTAATTAGCAAAAATGATGAGGAGGAATTGGTCTATGCCAAAGAACAGGTACGATTGCTAGAAAGACTTCGGGAGATATTAATGGAATATGAAACCGGAGACAGAAAGGAAGTCGGCCGGAAATATGAAGAAAAATATCGTGACTCATATCCTAGAAAAACAATAGCTTCAACCCGATGTGACATAGGCATCGTGGCTGACGAAAGTCTCTTCCGCCCCTTGCCGGGAAAAGATAAATTCAAGATATGGAATTATCATCCCAACGAAACGGAAGCACAACAATTACACGAAATGGCTTTAGAGGCCATCGCTCAAGGATTCCCCGCAACAGCCTTAAAAATTGGCAAAGATCTTTGGATATACCAAGAGTACAATCGAATCACACACGAAATACTACATGCTGCATATACTTCTATGGGCAGGTTGATATTAAGTGGAATTCTTGAAAAGTATTGTATGGCGAAAGGCATTCTCCATACTCCTGAATTCCAAGCGGAATTAGAACAGGCGGACACTTTGGAGATACTCGATTTGTCCTACAAAAAAATAGCCGACCTGCCCGAAGAAATCTCACGATTCAAACCTTTGAAAATATTGTTTTTGAGTGGCAATGAATTGGACTATTTACCGGAAGGTATCGGGCATTTGTCACAATTGGAATTTTTGGGTTTGACCAATAACAATTTTATTGAAGCCCCTGAAATTATCGGCCAACTAGAAAGACTAAAAACATTGCATTTATCCAAGAATGCCATTACGGAATTACCGGATAGTTTTATCGGATTAAAAAACTTGGAAGAATTGCATTTGGAACATACTCGACTGAGTGAATTCCCGATGGTTATTTGCTCTTTGAAAAAGCTAAAAAAACTAATCATTACCGGCTCCCGTTTTTCAGCGTTACCCGACGAACTGAATCAATTGGAAAACCTGGAAGAATTGGAAATCCGATCCGCTAGTGGAAACTGGATAATGGAATTTCCCCAAAAACTCGACAACCTGAAACGGCTTAAAAAATTACGATTTTATAGTAAATACAATGACAACCATCCACCATTCCCGTTATCGTTTTGCGACTTAATCAATTTGGAAGAATTGGAGGTCAGTCGATTTTTCGAATACCCGAATGAAATGACCCGTTTAAACAACCTCACTTATTTAAAAATAAACAATTATCAACTCACCGCTTTTCCGGAAGTCATATTTACATTAAAAAATTTAAAAAAGCTACATGCTTCATGTTGTCGGCTAGAAGGAATACCGGAAAACATTTCAGCCTTACAAGCATTAGAAGACATTTATTTGCATGGAAATAAAATTAAAAAAATACCCGAAGCTTTAGCTCTTTTACCCAACCTCAAAGATTTTAATATCGGATTTAACGAATTGCCTAAAAAGGAAATTAAAAAATTGGAAACCATGCTACCGAATGTCAATATCGTTTGTGGCAATCAGCATGTTTGAGTTATTTTCGTCAAAACAACTACACATATTCGACTAAGAGCAATGGACATCAACCCAAATTTTGAAAAATGAATTCATGATGAGTATTAGACATTATTACGAATTAGATTGTATGGCTATAATTGATCTTTCATCCT
>JAHDCE010000239.1 GCA_020630045.1 Saprospiraceae bacterium
GGGAAATTCCTAATTACCTCCGTTCACCATTACGCCACGGGAGACCATGTTTATTCCAACCATTTTGAAGGCATCCCATCCGGCGTCGAGGTCCTTCCCGAACCGCATATCCATTTTCCGATTGCCAGTCCGCAAATTGCGACTGTCATTTCAAATAAGGACGAAGAGAAAAAAGGCCGGGTACAAGTACAGTTCCAATGGCAAAAATTGCAAAAAGGACTCCATACCAATTGGATCAGGGTCATGTCACCGGACGCCGGTATTAGCGATAAGGTTGAAAAAAATCGCGGTTACGTTTTTATCCCGGAAGTAGGAGATCAAGTTATCGTAGGTTTCCGATACAACGACCCCTCAAGACCTTTCGTTATGGGGAGTTTCTTCCATGGCGAAAGTGGAAAAGGAGGGGACGTCAACAATAAGATAAAGAGCATCACCACAAGAAGTGGTAGCACCATCACTTTTGATGACGATGAAGGCGATGGGATGATTGTAATTAGTGATCCCAGTGGAAGTATCATGATTATGAATGGTGCTGAAGAAATTGCTATTTCTAGTAATAAAAGCATTACGTTGAGCAGCAAGTTTATCTGTTTGAATGCAGAAGACATAGAACTGAATGCAGAGAAGAGTATCATTCATAAGGCCGGAAAAATCGTCCAAACGGAAGCGCCGACCGTAGCCATAAACGGAGGCAGTGACGCCATCGTCAATGCACCCAAAGTTCAAATTGACGGATCAACCAAAACAACAGTCACGGGAGGTAAGATAATTACAAATTCAGCAGCCGATACATTGATTTCCGGAGCACTCGTGAAAATAAACTCCTAACACAAAATTCAGATACTTAACAGTGGTTCTAGTTTCAATTGAGCACAACCATAACCATCTGCATTTCTGACCCTAAAATCAATTTGCTATGAATAGTAACGCGTCCATTGCACACGAATTCTACAAAGTCCAAGATTATTGGAAAAAAGCCGATGGCCAGAGAAATAAAAAACTGGTTCTTTGGGTAGCTGAATATCAGGATGTAGAAATCATTGATCACTTCATGGAAATCGAACGTTCTCCTCTTGGAACATTCGAAGAAATATTTTTTAGATTTTCCACTACATTCACCACCCTCAAAGAATTTGAAAAAGGCCTTTGGGAAGAGTTCGTTTCTTGGTTCGGTGAAGTTCAGGACGAAAAATATGATATAATCGGGGCACTTAAAACTGATAATTACTTACTAGAAGACTTTACTCCGAATACATCCCTTGAACCAAATTTTAAAAATCTACTTTCCGAATTAAAAAGATTCCACCAATCCTTCCAAGTAGACGATTTGGATTTTATTTTTTATTTCTCTCCGGCTAATCATTCTGAAGGAATAGGATACTGGTTGGATAGATTGTTATTATTTGAAATTCCTTCTTATATCCGCTTCGCGGCATTAGATTTTTTAGGACAAAGATGCATGGATGACTTTGGCAAAAAAAGCAGAACCAAAGTCCTTGAAATTTTTCCCAAACTGGATGTGCTTAATGCCACAAAAAATGAAATGAAAAAGGGCATTGAAGCAGGTAACCCACACGATCCCAAAAGTCAATATCAAAAACTTGTTATTGAACTTATGGAATGCTTGGGCAAAAAAAAGGAATCGTTAGTTAATAAAAATGCAAAAAAATTATTGACCCTTGCCCAAAGGATCAATCAAGCCAGTCTAAAAAGTTCTACGCTGCTCATTATCGCCCACGCTTATTTCACAATAAGAAAAGAGAAAAAGAGCATGGAATATACCGAAAGGGCTATTGATGCGGCAAATCAATTAATCAATACGGAATTCGAACCGGAAGCCTATCCTTTATGGCGTTCTGCTATGATGATAAAAGCAGCCATATTGATGGGGCAACAAAATGAAAAGGAGGCTCTACGGTGTTATGAGACAATGGCGATAAAGGCCACCGAAAAACAAGATGTATTTTTTGTCATGGAAGCGTATCGACTATGTGCTACAATCGAACAAAAAAACAGGAACTGGACGGCCGCTTTCGAGTATGCCCTTCTTTCACTTTATGCAGGAAGTCAACTTGATTCGGATACCCGAAAACATTCAACTTTCATTTATTCTGCTAACGTAGCATTTAAATGCTCCGACGAAGTGGTTTTGTCTGACAAACAAAGGAAAATATTTCATGATTCTTTAGAGGAATGGCTTGGAGGAAATTGGAAAGAGCTCATCCAATCAGATGTGAATTTGAATCGGGAATACCTTGAATTCGAAAAAGAAATAATCCAATAAAACATGGCAACAGGAAGCAATACAGGATCAAAATCTTTCGGAGAATTGTTCTCTGAAAAAAAAGGCCAATTGGATCAATTACAAGCCAATGTGGCTGGTGCGATATTCCCTTCTTTTCCGGGACAGCCCGCAGGGAAATTTTTTGACCTCGCCATTGGGGTGGATTTCCATGATACCGTCATTCCCCCTTTACCTATTTGTCCCGTTCCCCATATTGCAATGGTCTTTGACATCCTCGGGGCTATTTTCGGTGCCATTAACGCAACTCCGCCGGCACCGCCGACTCCTAGTCCCGAAGCATCAGGTGATGGAGCACAATCCACAAGCGTTCTCAACAAAGTCGCTAAAGTAATTGTAATGATGATGGCACCTACAGTGAAGGTGAACAATCAGTGGATTGCCAATGCGGGAACATCATTGCAACATTTGCCAGGGATCATCGCACACGTTCCTTTTCCCATTGTCAAGCCTATGGCTTCCGCCGAAATGTTTATGGGAAGTGCGACAGTTTTAGCTGATGGCTCTCCTTTTTCTCATCGCTTCCATCCTGTTCTTTCTTGTAATTTGGTAGGCATACCCGCCCCATTAAGATTTGGGAAAAAGCCGAAGACTAAAATGTCTTTGATGGCACCTACAGCTTTGCTGACTACTGTTTTACCATTAGGGAAACCTGTACTAGTAGGCGGCCCTCCAACCATCGACCTCTTCGGAATGATGGTCAATTTAGGACTGAAGGGATTAGGGAAATTGGCAAAAAGACCATTGGGGGGACTTCTCCAAAAATTCATTGATAAAATCAAAAATAAGACCCCGAAACTTGCCAAATATCTTCAAGATTTTAAGTGTAAGCGATTTGGAGAACCCGTCGATGTAGCCACTGGAAGAGTTATCGCTCAAAACGAAGAATTCAGCCTCCCTGGACCGATTCCTTTTAAATTCGAAAGGGCATATTATAGCGACATGGATGAGACGACGGCCCTAGGACTGAATTGGCACCATTCATATGATATTTACCACAGTGCACCGGACTCTGATGATATCATCGCCCTCCATCTTCCTGACGGGCGCTTGATCGGAATGCCAAAATTGATTCCAGGAGAAACTTTCTACCACTCTATTGAAAAAATACAATGGAAATTTGATGGAAAAAAATACACATACAAAGATGCTGACGGACTTCACTATGTTTTCCAAGAAACCCATTTTTCAAAAGAAAAATATTTTGTAGAACAAATACATAATCTATCTGGAGAATCTATTGATTTCTTATACCAATATGAAAACTTATCTTTTATTACAGATAGTGCCGGCAGGAAAATTCGTTTTTCATATTCAAATGAAAATTTATTAACAACAATCGAAGTATTCGACAAAGAAGAAAAATGGCCCTTGTTCATACATGAATATGAATACGAAAATGGATTGCTTTCAAAAGTAAAAGAATCCAATGGTTCAGAAAAACATTTTAGATACGATGAAAACCAGCGCTTATCCCATTTAACCAATCAATCCGGACTTAACTTTTATTGGGAATACGATAGAGAAGGTCGATGTGTCCATACATGGGGTGATGAAGGTATATTGGAATACAGGGCTCAATACAATAAAGGTGAAACCATAGTCACCAATTCACTAGGCCATACAACGACTTATTATTACAATTCCGATTTATTAATTACGGATATCATTGACCCGCTTGGAAATCGAATAAAAAATATTTACGACGACCTTCAAAATTTAATCGTCACTATCGACCCGATGGGTAATGTTCAAAAGTTTAATTATGATTTAAATGGCAATCTAATCGTCGCTATTGACGAACAAGAAAATGCGACTTCATTTACTTACGATAAGGAAAACAGATTAACTTCCGCTACCTCACCTAAAGGTGCCAGTTTCATACGACAATTCGATGAATGGGGAAGGGTGAAGTCCATTTCGCAACCGACCGGTAATGAAGTCTATTTTAATTATTCAGAAAAAGGAAGTCTACCAGAATCCATAGAAGATATTGACGGCCGTATTTCGACCTTGAATTGGGATAAGCAAGGCAATTTAATCCGCATGGAATTGCCGAATCGCGGGGTTTACAAAATGGAATATGATCATCTGGGCAGGATGACTACTTCCATCGCTGCGAATAAAGCAACAACAACTTACAAGTATGACAGTATTGGAAATGTCATTAAAGTGGTACAGCCGGATGGTAACATTCATGCATTCAAATATGACTTCGCCGGAAATATCATAGAAGCATCAGACAATACAAGAAAAGTCGAATTCACTTATTGGGGATTAGGAAACCTAAAATCTCGTAAGGAAAATGGAAAAACCGTTCACTTTAAATACGATACGGAAGAACAACTAAAAGCAATTAAAAACGAACACAATGAAGTCTATAGGTTTGTTCGTGACCCTCTTGGAAGCATCATCGGAGAATGGGGCTTCGATGGAGTAAACAGGCAATATTTGAGAGATGCAAACGGAAGGGTATTTAAAACCATCCGACCAAACGACCGATCTACTCAATACAGTTATGATAAACGCGGAAACATTACCAGTTTAAGTCATCATGACCATTCTTTTGAATTGTATTCATATGACGAAGACAATCGATTGGTCGAAGCCACCAATGAAGATTATCAAATCCGACTAGAAAGGGATGAAGCCGGCCGTATTATTAAAGAAATACAAAATGGATATGTAGTTGAAAAATCTTTCAACGTATATAACCAACGGCTTTCTATTGAAAGTAATTTAGGTGCGAAATTAGAGCACAAATATGACGGTTTGGGACAGCTTGCCCAAACCTCCGCCCAATATCAATCCAAGGAAGCTTGGACGGCTAAATTTACATATGATATAACTGGCAATGAAATCGAAAGGGACTTAACTGGTGGTATCAAAAGAATGATTAAGCGGGATGAAGTTGGCAGAGTGACTGACATGAATATCCAAGGCAAAAATGTCGAAGGATCTAGAAGGAAATACATCTGGGGAGCAAGCGATCAATTGCAAAAAATAATTCACAATAATTCCGAAGTCGTATCATTCGAATATGATGATATCGGAAATCTAGCGAGTGGAACATACGACCAAGGAATAGAAAAAATATATAAATGTCCGGATGCGGTTGGGAATTTATTTAAAGACCCGAAGAAAAAGGATCGCATTTATGGCAAATCAGGTAAGTTGCTAGAAGATGAAGAGTTCGAATATAAATATGACGTGGAGGGCCATCTCGTTCAAAAAATATCCAAGCATGAACCCGCCTCAATTCATCAATTAATGCTAGAGGGAGAGAAGGAAAATCTCAATGCGACTTGGTTATATAAATGGTCGGCCGGAGGCAGACTTTCCCAAGTCATCAAACCCGATGGCAACCGAATAGAATTCGAATACGATGCACTAGGAAGAAGAACTGCCAAAATCGATAATAAAAACAAAATTTATCGATATATTTACGATGGTAATGTTTTATTACACGAATGGTCCTATGACGCAAAAGAGCGTCCGCAACTTGTTGTCAATGAAAAAGGTGATTTGACTTTTGATAAAGCCGAACCTATTGACTCGTCCCAACTGACAACTTGGGTGTTTGACGAAGGTGGTTTTGTTCCATCTGCCAAACTTGTAGGTGATAAACAATATAGTATTGTTAGTGATTATCTCGGCACCCCGGTTGAAGCCTATGACGAACAAGGAAAAAAAGTCTGGGAATGTCAACTGGATGTCTATGGTAAGGTCAGAAAAGTAGAAGGTGACCAATACTTTATTCCTTTCAGGTATCAAGGTCAATATGAAGATAAAGAAACTGGCCTCTACTACAATCGATTTAGGTATTATTCCCCGGATACGGGTATGTATGTGAGCCAGGATCCGATTGGATTAGAAGGAAAAAATGCAAATTTATATGCATTTGTTTCAGACAGTAATAGTTATATCGACTCATATGGGTTAAGTCAAACATATTGGCTGCAAAAAGCCATGGAAGAAGCTGGAAGAGCATTTGAACCTGGACAAACAGCACATCATATTGTTCAACAAAACAACCCTAGTAGGTATGCTGATTTGTCCAGGCAACTTTTGGAAAGGAATGGTTTAACTACAGAAATTTCTGAAAATGGTGCACGATTGTGGGGAACTGCTCGATCTCAAAGAGCACTACCTGAACATCCAGGAAAACAAGCCGCAAAAAATACAGGGAATTATCATGCAGGGAAGCACATTCATAGTCCTACAAATGATAAAATTATATACAAAATTCTAAGAGCGGCTGAGAAGCG
>JAHDCE010000240.1 GCA_020630045.1 Saprospiraceae bacterium
GCTATGCTTTGCGGTGAATGCCTCGTCTATTCCCAAAATAACGATTCGTCTTTTATACAAAAAAAATCGTGATAACATCTATTGATTTATACTTTTTTCAACACGATGAGTTGCTCGGTAGTTTCCAATGACAGTTGGATAAATTCCTTGAGCGCCGAATATTCGTATTGTGTGAATTCGAGTTGGTTCAATTTAAAGAAGGTATTGATTTGAATTTGATTGTTGATTTTTTTGATTTCATAAATGAATTTTCCCCCGTCATTTTGAAGTTTGAAACTCTTGGATTCGGGTAGGGATTCCACTTCATATCCTTCAGGGATATCCACCATTGTGATGATCCTTTCATGTGATTCGAAATGGAAATCGACAGGTAATTGTCGTTCTTCTTTCGTAAATGGATTTTCCTTGTAAATCGGCAATACATTGACATCCAAATATATGATGTCTTCGTCTTCCGGTTGTTGTTCGATTTGAATTGTTGATGTACAATTTAATGTATTTTCATCAATTTTGAATTTAGGAACGGACGGATTCCAAGATTCATTGACCGATTCTAAAAGGAAGTCACTCCTAGTTATGTCCGCTTGTCTACTTTTATTAATGATTGCCATGAGGGATCCATACTCCAAATGCTTGGATTTAATACTTCCTATAAAACGTCCGTCTTCCCATTTAATTTTGACACTGCTGGTGTTGCTGGCTTTGGCACTTTGTTTTAAATCAATCCAACCATTGTCATGCAAATTCAATTTCCATCCATGACCGTTTAAGTGTGAAGGATGGATCAGTCCGAATGGGAGAACGTCGGAACTCGCATCCGCCAGATAAAACTTATCTCCTATTTTTACTTGACAAATCATAGCATTGAAATCCCTGATTCTAGGTGTTGTTTGATTGGGTATCCCATTTGATCTGGTACTACAAATAACTGGATAAGCTTTAAAGCCGGCTTGTCGTAATATTGAGATAAGAAGCAGATTGATTTCAGAACTTGACCCTGATTTTTGGGTCAAAGTATTTTCTACGTCTCCCCAAAGTGTCCATGACCTGGTTCCGTTCCATTCTACATTGGATTGTATGAATTTGAACAAGGAAGAGGCCTTTTCCAAATCCGTTTTTCCTGTTATCTCATTTTCAATAATCTGTTGGAATGATGGGCGTTTTCCAAGTAAATTCATTGATAATTCCTCTATACCCAATATTCTTTTATTGAAAGTTTGGAAATCAATATTCAAGGGGCCGAGAAAATAATTCAATTGACATTTGTGATCATCAATCAAAGGAGCCATGGGTTCATTCTTTAGAGAATGGACATTTTTTGCATATATCATGTTATACGATTGGTTTTTACTTAGATATTCCGGCTTTACGAATTCCGTGTTATAATAGTAAAAATCCCCGTCACCAAATCGCCACTCTGAATATAAGGTTGGAATATCCGATTGGAAATACCACGTTTCAAAATTGGGCCCGTCATTGCTTTCGAAAGAATATTCATATTCAATAATACTTCCTTCCTTGACTTTTGGGAAAACGATATTTTTGCTACTCTTGACCTTTGTATTCTCCAATTCATGGATATCCACTTCAGAAAGGGGAATGGATGTTGTTTTTCCATTATCTCTGTTGTGAGTCGCCCCTTTTATATCATATACGGATTCTTTGATTCTTCCTCTAATGTGGTAATATGGAATGGTGACGTCCGCTTTATCGTATCCGTCCTTATTGAGGATTTTTATCCTAACATGCCTCTTGTAGCGATAAGCTTTTGTTCCTCTGGATTTCGGGCGATGGTATTCAAAGAATATCTTATCAAATAGCACAACTGCAGGGGCATCTTCTTCGAAGGAAACTTTTTCAAGTGCCCATTCTTCTGGAGTGATTTCACCTATTTTTACCTCATTGGGTTTTTGGGCGTTCACCACCAAGGGGGTAAGGAATAAAAACAAAATAAATTTTATTTGATTCATTATTCAGGTTTAAAGTGGATTTGAATATTAGATGTTATCACGAAAAATTGAGTTTGATACAAAATTTTTTTTAATCACATCTATTGTTTTATCATAAAGTTGATGCGAAAAACATCGAAAGGGTGGATGAAATAAATATGGTGGAAAGAAAATATATCTAAAATGAATCCTTCTTTCCACCATATTTTCCATTATAGTTTTTTGAATACAACGACTTGTTCTGTCGTTTCAATCGCTAATTGGATGAACTCTTTCAATGCCGGATATTCTTCTATGGAATAATCTAGTTGAGTGATTTCGAAAACCATATTGATTTGCACCCTTCCATTGGACTCTTGGACTTCATATATCAGTTTGCCACCATTTCCTTGAAGGATGAAATTTTTTGATTCAGGTAATGATTCCACTGCATACCCTTCTGGTATATCAATGAAAGTGGTGATTCTTTCATCCATTCCCCAAGCATAATCGACAGGTAGAGTTCTGGATTCTTCTTTGAAAGGATTCTCTGTGAATAGTGGAATCACATTCACATCCAGATAGATTAAATCCTCTTCTTCCGGAGTGTGGTATATTTGGATGGTGGAAGTGGAATTCATCGTTCTTCTATCTGTTACAAATGTAGGAGAAGAGGCGTTCCAGTTCTCATTTAGATTTTCGAGTAAGAACTCATTACTTTTCAATTTTTCCAGCGTCGATTTCCAACCAAAGCGATTCAGGGCACCATAGAAAGTGTGCTTGGCTTTGATGTAGCCTTTGAATCGTTCGTCTTCCCATTCCACCTTAATTTGACTGATGTTTTTTCCGGCGACATTTTCCTTCAGGTCAATCCAATCCATGGTCTTTTCGTCCAGTCTCCAACCTTTCCCATTTCTGTTCCTGTATTTCAACATGCCGAAAGGCAGGTTAGGAGAAGTACCGTCCACCAGATAATGTTTTCCTTCAAGGATGACTTCACAAATCATTGAGTTGAACGCTTCTTTTTTTGGAACGACTAGATTGGGCGTCCCTTTTTTTCGTGTACTACAAAGGATGGGGTAAGCCTCGAATCCCGCTTGTCGAAACAACGAAACCAACAGCATATTGATTTCGGAACTGGTTCCTGATTTGTCTTTTAATACCCGTGCTACTTTTTTGTCAGGATAAGCGTCTGTCATGTCGTTCCACTTCACTTGTTCCTTCACATATTGATATAGTGATTTGACTTTTTCAAGATCCGTTTTACCTCCCATTTGGTTTTGGATAATGGCTTGCAAAGCCTTGTTTTTTTCTTCTAGGTGTTGAGACATCAATGGTTTTTTCAATTGGTTTTCGGTGAAAATTTTATAGGTCATGTCCAGGGCATGGAATTTTCCGGATGCGTCGTAATATCCCCTAAAATTGAAAGCCATTTGGCAGGCATGATCTTTCAGGTACGGAGCGAAAGGTTCTTTTTTTATAGAAGGCAGATTTTCGGCGTATATCATGTTTTTTTCACGACCTGATTTAATGTATTCCAACCTGACGAATCGGGTTCCGAATTCAAGCGGACTCTCTTTTCCGAATCTCCATTCGGAAAGTAGTGTTGGGATATCGCTTTGAAAATACCAAGTGCTCAAGTTGGATATATAATTGGAATTGAATTGATATTCATATTCTATGATGCTGCCTTCTTTTACTTTGGGGAGTGCGAATTTCCTGTATTTCATTCCGTTTCCTCCATTTTCAGTGTAAATGTCATCATTTTTTAATTTGGTCGAAACCACCTTTCCGTTTTCGATATTATGGGTCATCCCCTTAAGGCCCGTAATCGATTCTTTTATTCCATTGTCGATGAAATAGGGGATACTGACATTTGCTTTGTAGTAACCGTCTTTATTGAGCACCTTGATTCTGACATGTCTTTTAATGTAATATTCAAGTTTGCGAGTACCCCTGTTGAAATCGAATTCCGTATATGCTTTGTCGAATATGACCACCGCTGCCGCTTCCTTTTCAAAAGACACTTCTTTCATGTCCCATTCCGCTTGGGAAATTTTACCCATTTTGATTTTATTTGGTTTCTTTTGGGCGAAGAGCAATAGTGGGGAAACGAATAATATTAGGATGATTGAAAAACGTTTCATTTCTTTCAAAATTTTATTAGTAAATCAAGTTTTCATGGTAAAGAGTACATCACATGAAAAATGTTACTGTTTTTCAGAAAAAAATGATTATTGATTCTTTTTAAAGACTACGACTTGTTCGGTTGTTTCGATCGCTAATTGGATGAATTCCCTGAGCGCCGGATATTCTTCTACCGTGAAATTAAGTTGGTTGATTTTGAAAGAGAGATTGATTTGAACCTGCCCATTAAATTCCTTGACGGAATAAATCAATTTTCCCGCTTTTCCTTGAAGGATGAAATTTTTGGATTCCGGCATAGATTCCACGGCATATCCTTCAGGGATGTCAATGAAGGTGACGATTCGTTCGTCCATACCATAAGGTAGATCCACTGGTAAAGTTCTGGATTCCTCTGTGAAGGGGTTTTCTTCAAATAAAGGAATGACGTTGGCATCGAGATATATCATTTCTTCTTCTTCCGGAGTATGGGATATCTGTAAGGTGGATGAACAATTTAATGTCTTATCGTCCACTTTAAGCGTAGGAGAAGAAGCGTTCCAACTTTCATTGATGGATTCTAGCAAAAAGTCATTGCTATCGCTATCTTTTTGGCTATATTTTTTTACTAATAAACCGACCGCTCCATAAGCGGTATGCTTGGCCTTGATATTACCTTTGAACTGGCCATCTTCCCATTTCATTTTGACTTGGCTGATTCTTTTTTCCACGGCATTTTCTTTCAAATCGACCCAGCCTTTGGCAAGGGCGTCCAGTTTCCAACCCTTTCCGTTTCTATTGTCCGATCGGAGCAATCCAAAAGGAAGCACCGGAGAACTTGCATCGATTAGGTATTCTTTGTCGCCCACGATGACTTGGCAAATCATTGAATTGAATGCCCAGGTTTTCGGAACGATTTGGTTGGGGGTTCCATTATCGCGAGTGCTACAAAGAATCGGATAAGCTTTAAACCCGGCTTGTCTGAGTAAAGCGGATAAAAGCATATTGATTTCAGCGCTTGTTCCATTTTTTTCTTTTAAGACTTTTTCGATTTTTCTATCGGGATATGCATCCATGACTTCGTTCCATGTGACATTGGTACGAACGTATTCGAATAAGGATTGGACTTTTTCGAGATCCGTGCTACCTCCCATATGATTTTCGATAATAGGTTCTAATGCTTTGTTGTCCTTCTCCAAATGCTGGGTCATCAACGGATTTTTCAGCTGGTTTTCGTTGAAGGTTTTGTAGGTCATATCCAATGGGTTGAATTTGCCCGAAGAACTATAATATCCCCTTAGATTGAAAGTGATTTGGCAGGTATGATCCTTTAAATAAGGGCCGAAGGGTTCCTCATTGATAGATGGTAGGTTTTCTGCATATACCATATTTTTTACAGCACCGGATTTTACATATTCAGGCTTGACGAATCTAGTACCGAATTCAAGCGGACTTCCTTCACCGAATCTCCATTCGGAATATAGCGTTGGGATATCCGTTTGGAAATACCAATTGTCCAATTTCGATATATAGTCTGAAGAGAACCGATATTCATATTCTATGATGCTGCCTTCTTTGACTTTTGGTAGTGCGAATTTTCTATATTTCCATCCGCCACCGCCTTCTTCGGTGAAGATGTCGTCTTTTTTTAATTTGACGGAAATCTTCTCTCCGTTTTCAATATTATGGGTCATTCCTTTTAGCCCGGTAATGGACTCTTTAACTCCTCCTGCGCTCACGAAATAGGGAATGCTTACATTTGCTTTATCGTAGCCTTCCTTGTTTAAAACTTTGATTCGGACATGCCTTTTTACATAATACTCAAGGTCTCCGTTTCCTCCATTGTATTTGAATTCTGTAAAGGCTTTGTCAAACAGTACGACTGCCGGAGCATCTTTTTCAAAAGGGACTTCATTCAAATCCCATTCTGCTTGGGTGATTTTGCCCATTTTGGCCTTGTTCGGTTTTTTCTGGGCAAGTAATAATAATGGGGAAATGAATATGATGAGGATGATTGAAAAGCGTTTCATTTCATTAAAATTTTATTTGTAAATCATGTTTTCATGCTAAAGTGTAATTAGCATGAAAAATGTTACCATTTTTTGAAAAAAAATTGTTGCTGTTGTGTGAAAATTAGTACACTGTGTAAAAATTTCTTTGAGAAATTGAGATAAAATCTTGTTCCCAATTCTTTAACTTACTTTGTTTACAATGTATTAGTTTAAGGAATTTTCAAATTGTTGATATGGAAATATAATTTCAATATCAAATGGGGTGATGACAAGAAGAGAGGTGTTCCTCTGGGTAAAGGCGATTCAATATTCATCTTTCGTGTTTGATGAAAGTCCTCGAATGAAATTTTGAGTAATTTTCAATTCGATGACTCTCCAATGATTAAATTTATATCATTGAAACACTTGGGTTGATTACGGATTTAAAACTGTTGTTTTGTTGATGATTATACTATGAATTAAGACGAAAGCATGTTGAAATTATATCAATATTACTTTTTCTTCAA
>JAHDCE010000241.1 GCA_020630045.1 Saprospiraceae bacterium
GAAACCAAAATGTCCCCCGCCTTGTTCTGGGGATAAAACCTATATCATGATACCCGAAAATATTAGAGCCCGCATCACATCCGATTTGTCCGAAATGGAAGAACGGTATGGAATAGAAATCGTTTATTCCTGTGAAAGTGGCAGCAGGGCTTGGGGCTTCGCTTCACCCAATAGTGATTTTGACGCCAGATTCGTTTACAAATATTCCAAGGAGAAATATTTAGGAATTTCCCCTCCCGGGGAAAATATCAACTTGCCCATCAATGATGAACTGGATTATTCCGGATGGGAATTGAGGAAATTTTTACGCATGCTTGGCAAGTCGAACGCCACTCCCGGCGAGTGGTTGCAATCTCCCGTTATCTATAAAGAAATTCCTGAGTTTCGTAAGAATGCACTGGAGCTGGCCAGACATTTCCATTCACATCGGGTAGGACTGCACCATTACCTCGGACTCGCATCCAATTCATTTAAAAAAGGAATCAAAGCGGAAGGTTTCGATATCAAAAAATTCTTTTATGTCCTACGTCCTGTCTTAGCGGCCCGCTGGATCGTAGAGCGGAAATCCTTGCCACCGATGCAATTTGCTCCCTTACGGGAAACCATTAAGGATTCGCGACTCAATAATGAACTCGATTTGTTATTGGAGCAAAAAATAAAAGCCCTAGAAGGAGATACCGCTAAGGTTTCCGAGATGATCGTAGAGTTTGTCAAAAACGAAATCATCCGCTGTACAGCTTATGCCGCAGAAGTCAAAACGGAACGGAAATCAACGGAACGGTTGGATGCCTTTTTCAGATCGCTCATTTAAAATCCTTTAATATAACATCTAATGAATGGGTGACAAAATGACTTCACCAAATCAGTATCCCTTTTGTTTCAAGGATATTTGCTAATTTGCAGGTTCGTCTTCCTAAGAAGACGAATTGATATATAATAATGAGCTTGTTAGAATTGCTATGAGTACTATACAAGTTCAAAGGGAAAATCCTAAGAGAAAACCATGAAACTGGAAAGAGGACAAATTCGACAACAAATCGCCAAATTGAAAACCGCTCAACAGCGTTCGATTTATGGCAAAGCATTTCCGCTAGGAGATTTTCAATTGGACATTTCAACCCTTTCGGATCAAGACGACTTCGAAAAAAGTTTTATCCGGGTATTGCTCGATGAAAAAGAGTTCGAACTAGAAACCCGGGTACGTCCGCAATTGGTCGGAATGTTGGATGCCATTTATGCCGAATCGCAAAGTCGTCGATTCGTCAATGACAAAGACGGTTTGTCCATTGGTTATCCGATGCTGGTGGACAAGGAAGACGAATTGAGCCTTTATCCATCCGTCATGCCTTTGTTTTTGTGGAACATCGAGATGGCACCTTCCCTCAATCGGCAGGACACTTGGAAATTGAAGCGGATTCCCGGTAAGGTAGAGGTCAATCCTTTGGCCCTTTCATTTTTGAAAAAGAAATATGAATTGGATGTCGAAGCCAAGGCTTTGGCTGCGGCTGAGAATATGTCCGGTTCAAACCTATCCGTTTTTTGCAATCATTTGTCCTTGGAACTGGGAATGCCCGGCAATGCTTCAGGCTTCGCCATAGTAGCCGGTCCCGACAATGAGGATCTCCAAGAAATGATGGAGGAACCCGTAATCATTTGGTCTGCCATGACTGGCTTCTTCGGTGAACATGAAATGGAAGTGTTAGAATATTTGTCCTCGAAAGAAGAAGAGGCCGTTTCCAAAACCATGATTTCAGATGACCTTCCTCCTTCCTTCCGGAAACATTTATTCAGCCCGTTGGTGCCGGATTCTTACCAGCATTCCGTCCTGGAAAAAACCGAAGACCACCACACGACATTAGTGGAAGGAGCACCCGGTACTGGTAAGACATTCTTAGCGGCGCACTTAGCCCTCAACACACTTGCCAACGGCGGCCGCTGCTTGGTCGTTTCGCCGCACATCAAAGGACTCCGGCATATCCAGCAATATTTTATCAGCCGCGATTTAGGACGATATACCATCGTTTTTAATGATGAGAAGAAGAACTTGGGAGAGTTGTCTTATATCTTAAATACGATTCCCCCAAGTCTCAAAAAAATCAAAAAAGAAGATGAGAAAGTCATCGGTTATGACAAATTGTTGACCCGATGCCGCAACATATTGAAAAACCTAGGAGAACACCACAAAATGCTGGCCGCATCCTCTTATGGTAAACTTTCTTATACCGACATGGTCGGTCAATATATTCACGGGGTCAGGAAAACAGGCAAATATGTATTGGCCGAAAGGCTTGATCCCACCATGTTCTCATTTAAAAGAGCCGAATACCAACAAGTTAAATCAGATATTTTCAGGGGGCAAGAATTGTTTAAACTCGTAGGACGCTCCAATCATCCCCTTGAAGGTTTGCATGATGAGATATTCCAAAATAAAACACCGGAAGACGCCAAGGAATTCGTAGCGCTCAAATTGGAAGAATACTTGAGCAAAGCCGATGATTTGAGGCAAAGGATTTTGGTGGGAATGGACAATTACCGCGATGCATTGCTTGAGCATTATGAAGAGTACGCACTAGAAGTCATTGGTGAGGTCAACCTCTTACAAGATAAAATTGATGAATATACCCATGCCTTCGGTTCCGATTTCAGAAAATCCAGCAATACCAGATTGGGTATGTATGGTATTTTCTCCGATCGTTATTACAATATCAAAGAGGCTAAAAAGGAAATCATAGACGATTTCTCGAACTTGGTCAAGCAACACAAGGCCCATCCGTTTTTTGAATACAAATTCGCTAAGAAGGACACCGATAAACCGGCGGTCATCCAAGATTATATTACGGATTACAAAAACAGTTTGCTGGATTGGTCCAAGCGGTTGCCACAAACCATAAAAAGCGAAACTTCACGTTTGAACAGTAAATCGGTGCTCACTCGTCTCGATTACAGCAAACGCATCGGTGAACTCGAATACGCCCACGACTTATTATTGGAAGAACTGAACCAAGCCAAATTGTTTTCTTCTTGGGTTTCTTATGAAGGACAAACCCTCAATCGTAGGTTCGAATCAGTAGAAGACCTTTGCCGTACCTTCAAAACCATAAGAAGACACATGCATGAGTTCGACAATTTCTTCCCTTGGTGGAAGCATTGGTTGGCTTGTGACCCGACCTCCAAAACCGTTTTGACCGCTTGTATCGACGCGGATCCTTCTGTTTGGGTGGATGCTTTTGAAAGTTGGTATTTCCACAACAGTTTGAATGATATTTCATTCGTCAAGATGCAGCGCAATGACAATATGCAAAACGAGTATGCCCGAAGCATGGATATCGTTCGCGGCAATATGAATGACTTCATTCAGATTCTATGGAAAGATCGTCAAGAAGACAGCATAAAGAAATTTAAAAAGAAGGAAAAGAAATTATATCAGTTGTTGTTCGGTGGCAAGGAATTCCCCGGTGAAATTCGAATGACGGATATCATGTCCAAAGCGGGTGGATTGATCAGTGACTTATTACCCGTCGTATTCGCATCGAAGGAAACCGCTATCCGTTTGTTCGCCGAGCAGAAAGAAAAATTCGACCTCGTCATCATTGATGACGGACACTTGGTTCCTTCCGCTTTCGCCATGCCGCTTTCCAATATGGGTGACAGATGGACGGTCATCGGAGATCGGCATCAAGTCGTCGGAACGGATACGGATAACTTGGTGGATTACCTGATTGAATCCGGGTATCGTGCCAACGAACTGCGATTTTCACACCGCCTGAACAATGATGTCGGGCAAACCTTCATCAACAAAGTGTTTTATCAGAATGCGATACACAGCGTCCGCCTCAAGCGAGAAGATGATCTGTCCAGTATCCATTACCATTTGGCGAAAGCCAGATATGACGAAGAAAAGGGCGTGAATGAGTTGGAAGCCGAAGCGGCTTTGGATTTATTATACAGCACGCCTTATGGCAATGACGGTCGATTACAGAGTGTCGCCTTGGTCACCAGTACCGTCGCTCAGCGAAATTTGATACAGACGAAAATCCGTGAAGCCAAACAAGGAAGATTGCCCCTTGCCGACCGGATACAAAAATTGGAACAAGCCGGCTTCGTCGTTCTTCATTACACCGAACTCGTACAACCTTTTGATACTGTTATCTGGAGTACTACTTTCGGTCCGATAGACCTGAAAGGAACATTGTCTTTCCATTTGAATCGATTGAATGTCCATCCGGGATCGAATGCCATTAATACTATTGTCGGAGGAGCCGCCAAACATCTGATGGTTTGTACTTCTATCTCTTCTGACCGGGTGAATCACTTGATGGAATCTGATTTTAACGCCTCGGGCGACTTTATCAAGTTTCTCAAATTCGTTCATACCAATAGCGTTGATAATGCGGTGGCGGGACAAACCCTGTTGCGTTTGTTAGAACACCCATCAACAGAAAAAGATGAGGAAAAGGGTTCTTTCGTCAAGGAGCTGAAGTCCGAGTTGGCGGCTTATTTTGAACCCGGTAGATTCGCTGATCATTCTCCCCTAGATGAGTTGAACGTGAACAGTCTTTTGTTGCATCCGCGCCATGAAGGTCAGCCGGCCATGTTGGTTCTAGTAGATTATCTGAACCAAGATGTCGCGACCAATTCCTTTGAACATGAACTCAAGGTCATGAGAGACTTAGAGGCTAAGGGATATCGGGTATTCCGAATTTTCTCATACAATTGGTGGAAAAACCCCAAACGCGAAGCAAGGATTTTGGCGAGTCGTTTAATCAAAGTGGATAATGAAAAACAATTGGTGATTCCTGAGGCGGAATAGCTGTTTGAATCCAAGGGAAGAAAAACGTAATAGTAATATTCGTAAGCCATAACCAGACATGATGAAACGGTATTCAATACCAATATTTTATGGCTTATTATTGGTTTTTGGATTGGCTCAATTCCCCTTTTTGAACGCTGACCCCGATGCCTCGATTTCCGACAGTCGAGGCCCCCATACCGACGAGGGATTATATACCGCCCAAGCAGCCAATTTTATCCATACCGGTCATTTTGAAATGGATAACAATGATGCTTGTGTGAAGACGCCATTGTTGACCGGAGTCATGGTGCCAACCTTTTATTTGTTTGGTGTAAAAAAAGCATATGCCAGGGGCATGGTGTTGTTTTTAACATTGCTTATCATCGGATATTTTTTTTCTAAAAATAAAAGGAATATAGGGTGGGGGACTGCTTTCGTCGTATTGGGCTTATTCCAATATTACTTATTTCATTTCGCTCATTTTTCCTTATCGGAAATATTGTCTTCTTGTTTAATTTTAGGAGCAGTTATTTGCCTTTCGGATATCTTAGATCGTGAACGATTTTCTTGGAAAGACCCTGTCCTGCCCTCCTTGCTACTCGGGCTTTCTTTTTTGTTTAAAATTCAATTTTTATATACCCTTCCGCTGTTCATTGTTTTTTTTATTATTAAAATAATATATTCTAAAAACAGATTGGATAATGTAAAATTAATCGCGAGTTCAATGATCGCTATGATGGTGTTCGTCGGACTTTTTTATTGCCTTTGGGTGATGCCCAATCAAGAAGTATTCGACCATGTACTCGGTACACAATCGAGTAGCCGATATCCGGAATTTAGCAACCTGTTTACGCAAATCGAATGGGCGTATGATTATATGTTGAACAACCAATTCTTATGGCCATTTACCCAGACGGTTATTTTCTTTTTTCCGGTTGGTATTTTTTTGGCATTTAAGCGGCAAGACAATTGGTATATACACCGATTTATATTGCTTTCATTGTGGATGCTTTTCGAATTCCACAAACTGGGAATGACCTACCTGCCTACTAGGTATCTCATCGGATTGATTTGTGTCCAAACTGCTTGGATCGCATTGGTTTTATTTCAATTCTATCATTTTGCCGCAAGGCAAAAAAACAACTTGAAGTGGCTTGCGATTTTGCCTATATTATGGTTGTTTCTCCTTGGCGGAAAAAATATTTATGATTATAAAAAATCTTATGATAGCAGAACTTTTGTGATGCAGGAAATAGAAACCTATTTGTCGTCTAATTCCCTTAACGGGAAACCGATTTTAGGAGCCTGGGCTCCTTCGTTATCATGGAGTCATCCTTCACCGGGATATCCCGTTTGGCAAGGCTATTTTAATGACAATAATACCCTAGTGAAATTCGATCCGGCCATTGTTGTTTCCGAACTCAATGAAGAGGACTCGGGCGGTGCTTATCGGGCACAAGGAATTGATTTGGATTCGGAGGCGGATTCTATCATTTATTTCGATGTCAATCGTTGGAAATTGAAGTTGGTTTGGATAAGTCCTAGAGATGAGGTTAAATAATGTTAAATGAAGGAAGATTGCCATACATTACTTGTACTTTGACAACTAATGGCGGGATTCTTGCTCTTTTGGAGTTGTAGAGACATCCTATTTGTCCAAATAAAATAAATGACAAAAATGAGAAAAGTAATTTTATTAATATCAGTGTTGGCCGTTATCGCGATTTTTGTACAAATTCAACATAATTCTTCCCAAATCGAAAAGTTAA
>JAHDCE010000242.1:0-4820 GCA_020630045.1 Saprospiraceae bacterium
AGTGTTTTGACCTATACTCAAAATTAAGTAGTATGAAACCCAACATAAAATATTTATTCCTTTTATCAATTCTGCTTTTCATTATCATGGCATTTATCATATCTAAGTTTGAACCTGGAATATTTGACAAAACTGGAATTAAGAAAAATAAACTTTCCATAATACTCAACGACACTTCATCACAAATTGACGATTTAAAACTATTCTTTATTGACGGAAGGGATACGCTATCCATACATGATGGCATAAGTAATTTATTAACCGATAAATTACCGGACTGGTATGGCAAGTCACACATAATTTTACAAGTGAATGGTTGCTTATACAAGATTTCATTTAATGAATACAAATTCAATAGTTGGGAGAAAACGAATCTAAAAATTGAATTTAGGAATACAGTAAATCAGGAAGTACAGTTAACATGGAAATTAACAACCAATACGATGTACAATGAGGGAACAGAATTAATTTGTTCGAATTAAATAAATTATTAAATCAATAAAAAAACTTTTTATTCAAACATAGTATTGTAATAAGGCAGCATACACTCCGCTACCTCCTCAGGGTTTTTACTCGAAAAATGAATACACAGTTCTCCCTTGAATTTATTGACGACATTCGTACTGAAATAACCGACGATGTGGTTCCATTTTTCTTGATTCAGTAATTCGTACACCAATACGCTTTGGTTCCTGGGAGGCGAATCGGCCCAAGGGCTGGTAGCCGCCCGTTCCATCCATTCCTGGTAAAAGGAACGCACTTCATTATCGTTTTTCATTAAGATAAAACCGGCGTTGGGAAGCGTCCATTTTTTTGACCGGAAGGTCAAGGAAAAATTGTGGGTCATATATAAATAACGGAACCAGTCGGAGCCGTCTTTTTGGAATATTATTTTTTCTTTCCTTCCGGAAAAATAGTCGGTGATTACATTTTTCAAATGATAGTCGGGATTTGTAGGCACTGTGTCGGCATCTACCAAAAGTACATATTCCGCATCATGATTATTCAAATGTTCTTCGACACTTTTTATCTTCGACCAAGCGATATGCAGGTCGTCGAAATACGGTTCTGAATAATGATAAAAAGAACAATTATTCCGCTGGGCATAATTTTGCCATAAGGCAATAGAATACTTGGTGTAGGTATCCAGATTCGGGGTAGCGAACATGATGATATCTATCTTTCCACTCATTTATTCCTCCTTCTTTTTTTCCAATACTTTCAATGCCTTCGGGGGGTAATCTTGTCTCAAAAAAATGCCTTCGATTTGATATAGTTTCCGATATTTTTTTGAATAAGAAACAATTTCATCAAACGCTACCTTGTCCTTAGCGAATTTCTCTTTCGCACGATGAGATTTTAATGTCAAATTGTGAATAAAATACCAAGCGAGGGGTATCAATTCGAAAAACTTTCCTATCGTCGGCATGGCCGGATTGTAAACCACAATTCTCGCTCGATTCGCCACTCGCAGATGTGGAGGCTTCCTAGGAATCACACGATCTTGGCGGTCATGTAAAATCCTAGCTTTATCAGTGATGGCGATCGGAATTTTATGGTATCTGAGTCTTTGGCAAATATTGTCATCCTCTCCGGTATGAAAAAAGATGGGATCGAATCCGCCGATTTTTTCAATGGCTTTACGGGTCAAAAACCAAGCGGCGGCATTGACGAATTTGCTTCGATACAAACCCTCTTTTATTTTTTTGCGCTTAGCGCGGCGCATATATATTTTGAAGCGATAATCATACGCTTCATTGAGACCGTCATAATGCTGTGGGGAAATCAAACCGAACTTCGGATTGGAGCGACTCACCTCTACCAAATTTCCAATAGTGTCTGGCAAGATATAAGCGTCCTGATTCAACAAAAACACGAACTCGCTATCAAAACGATCGAAGGCTTCCGCCATACCGATATTGTTCGCCCGACCGAATCCGACATTTTCGGATAAAGGAATCAAATGGGCTTCTTCAGGAATCAAATCCAAAGTATGGTCGGTGGAATTATTATCAACGACGATGACGTGCACGGGATAATTGGAATCCAAGCAACTCCGGATACATTTTTCGATCCATTTGATTCCATTGTATGTTACTATGACAATCGAACAATTCGTTTTTCTTCTTCCACCCAAAGCTTTGATTTTTCCGAAAGGTAATAAGTCGACAAAATTAGGTACAATTTTTAATTTTGCGTTCTTGTTCGACAAACATGCTCGCACATGACAAAGAATATCCTGTAGAAATGCTAAAAAAGATCAGAAACCATCCATCATTCATCTCACTGAAAGAAAAGTTGGATGTTTTCCGTCAAAGCGAACGGGGAAAACTCACCTTTAAAGTATTAAGATATACTTTCCAGTTCGGAATATTGGGCTATCTAATTTACCAATTGACCCATATCGGTTGGATGAATGTCATCCGTGCCTTGCCGCTCAATCCGCTGTTTTATATCTTATTGTTAGTCCATTATTTCGTGCTGCCGATTTCCGAGCAATACATTTATCGGCTCTCATTGAATTTTTCATTTTGGCAAGGTGTAAAAATTTTCGTCAAGAAAAAAATCCTCAACACGGATGTTTATGTCTACTCCGGAGAAGCCTATTTCTTTTGGTGGGCAAGGCAAAATCTCAAGGAGACGGACAGATATATTTTCAATGTCATCAAGGACAACAATATCATTTCGTCCATCGCCTCCACCTTTATGGCGGTAATCGTGTTGCTGTGCTTCTTGTTCTTTTCACAAGAAACGATGGCGGATATCATTCCCTTGTCGGAAAACGCTTTCAAATGGACCATTATCGGAGCAGTCATCGCCTTGCCCCTTATCATTTACTTATTGAGGTTCATCATATCCATGACGCCTATTATGGCGGGTAAGGTGTTCACAGTACATACCATCCGTTTTGTGTTGGCATATGCACTTGAAATTTGTCAATGGGCAGTCGTCCTTCCTGAAGTTCCGCTTCATTACTGGTTCATTTATTCGGGTTCGAAAATGGTGATGAGCCGGTTTCCGATTCCTAGCGTGGACTTATTATTCATTCCTGTCAGTATCTCCATTTCGGAAAGGCTCGGCGGGCCGGATGCTGAAATCGCAGCTTTGATGATCGCAGTTCCGGCAGTCAACAAGGCGGTGAACTTCATTTTTTATTCGCTACTCGCCATTTTTGATAAAAATCATAAAACAGAAATGGAAAAGTCGATTTCCGAAATTAAAAATCCTGATAATCGTGGGTAAGGAGCGTTCATTCATCGAAAAATTCACACCATTTCACAAAAATCACGTATCTTATACCTATGTTTTGAACCGGAAGCGGTCGTCAAGACATTACTTATGAAGGGAACCGACTGAATAACATTCATTCCACCCCAACATCATCTTTATTCTTTTATCAACTAAATCTAAAAAATCAAAATGGGTCTTTTTGATTTCATCAAGGGAGAATTAATTGAAGTTATCGACTGGGTAGAGTCAGATAGCGATACCATCATGTGGAAATTCCCCGACAAAGATTGTAACATCAAGTACGGCGCTCAATTGACCGTACGTGAATCCCAAACCGCCATCTTCGTAGACGAAGGGCGTTTCGGAGACATCTATGAGCCCGGTCGTTTCGAGTTAATCACTCAAAACATGCCGATTACGACAACGCTTAAAAGTTGGAAGCACGGCTTCAATTCACCTTTCAAGGTGGACGTGTATTACCTCAGTACGAAAACATTTACCGGACTGAAATGGGGTACGCCGAATCCGATTATTTTGCGTGATCCTCAATTCAAGCAGGTACGTGTCAAAGCATTCGGAACTTACTTCATCAAGGTAACCGAACCGGAAAAGTTCTTCCGTGAGTTCGCCGGTACGAAGCGTGTGGTGAAAGTTCATGAAGTAGAAGATGCGTTGAGAGACATCGTTTCTCCTAAGTTCGCCGAAGCTGTTGCAGAAGCTCAGGTTTCTGTTTTGGATATGGTTTCCAACTATACGGAACTAGGCGACAAAGTCGCTCCGATCCTTCAAAAGGACTTGGACCGTTTCGGTATCTCTTTGGAGCGATTCCAAATCACGAGCACATCTTTGCCGAAGGAAGTGGAAGCGTTCTACGACAAGATGACCAACGTGAACATGGTCGAGGACATGAACAAGTTCCAGCAGTTCCAAAATGCCAATGCTATTGAAAAAGCGGCGGAAAACCCGAACGGCGGAGCCGGAGAAGGTATCGGTGCCGGTCTTGGTTTCGGTATGGCTCAGATGTTCATGAATCAAAACCAGAATCAGAACAATCCCAATGCTCCTAAAGAGTCCAAGGCAGATATCATGAATATGCTCAAGGAACTCGGCGAACTCAAAACGGCGGGTATTTTGACTGAAGAAGAATTCACGACAAAGAAAAAAGAATTGCTCGCTCGACTGTAAGTCGAATTCTCAATTCTTATTCAAATAGTAACCACATCCGGCTGTGCCGGATGTGGTTTTTTTATTAGGATTCATTCATAAAGGGTTATGACTGTTTTATGATTTCTCGAACAATTTGAGTAGCACTATTCATTATTTCCCATAAATTATTTTAGGTTAAAGTATTTTTGACACTCACATATTGCATTATCAATGCTCTACTTGGATATATAGAGTAAATACTCAAAATTAAAATCCAACATGGATACATATAAAAGAACGAATCTCTTTCTTCTCCTCCAACTTTTTATGACAGCTACCATTTTCGCTCAAGTAGAATACGGCACACCGTTTTTTTTATCGGACCAAGAACTTGGAATCAATAAAGCGATAAATACCCGCACAGTAGATATCGACCAAGACGG
>JAHDCE010000242.1:4830-6543 GCA_020630045.1 Saprospiraceae bacterium
GATATTGTTTCATTCACAGAACCTTCACCTGAAACATCTACTAGGAATGAATGGAACTGGCATGAGAATGATGGAACCGGCAACTTCATAGCCATCCATTTGATCACTGTTTCAGACAATACACTAGGAAGAAATTATGCCGTCAAAGATATCGATGGAGATAATTTCCCCGATTTGGTCGGGCAACATGGCGATTCTACACATATCGTTTGGTACAGAAATAATCAAGACGGTACTTTTTTAAATCCGGAATCTATCATTCCTTCTTTTTCAGGTACTGGTTCAACAATGGTCTTTGATGTCGTGGACATCAACTCAGATGGGGAACAAGACATCATTACCGGTCGGGACAGCTACATTAATTGGCATCCCAACAATGGATCGGCAGTTTTTGACACGTTGATTAATATAACAATTCAATTTGATAATATTTCATTCATGACATCCGCAGATATTGACGGAGACAGTGACATTGATTTGATTGTCGCATATGAATTTGAAGGCAAGGTCGCCATATTCCTTAATGATGGAGAAATATCCGATTTCACCTTTACAACAGGTGATTCAAGAGATATCAACAATCCTACAGAAGTAGCGGTTGAAGATTTAAATGGTGATGGCATTCTAGACTTGTTAGTCGGAGCTACCGGAGAGATTATTTGGTTTCCGGGAGTAGGAGACGGAAGTTTCGGAATCCAGACCGAAATTGAGATTCCTTCCTTAAATCAAGCCAGTGATATATCTACAGCCGACTTTGACGGTGACGGCGACATAGACATCTTGTCAGTCAACGATGATTTAGTCACAGCAGAAATATTTTGGCTGGAAAATGATGGGACGGGCAATTTCACACCACCCCATTTTATCCACCAAAAAATACCATGGTATAGTTCACTAGACCATGGCGATTTTAATGGTGACGGAAATGAAGATTTCGTGGTTTGCATTAACGATTCAGGTCATATAGGATGGTATGAAAACAATGGCGTCGGAATTTTCAAACCTAAAGATACAGCTACGAAAGATGCCATATATCCACAATCTATACTCCCAATTGATTTTGATGATGATGGTGATGAAGACCTCATTTGTTTATCCCAATTCGATGAAAAATTATCTTGGTATGAAAACCTTGGGGAAGATACCTTTGCCCAACAAAGAACCCTCGCCAAAAATTTCGGACAGTGGAAAAACGCCAAACTTTCTGATATTGACGGAGATGGAATTCAAGATATAGTCATCCAAAGGAACCATATTATCGGAGATATAGTCTGGTTTAAAAATAATGGGGATGCCACTATATCTGAAATGTCAATCGTTTACAGTCCCCCAATAAGTTCGAATTACCCCACTGAATGGGTTTTCCATGACTTCGATAATGACGGGGACAATGACATCATTTCTACTTGGGGAGGATCCAGTGGCCCTTATGAAACCATGTGGCTGATTAACGATGGTTCCGGCAATTTTTCTTCCCAAGAACTCCTTTCTGGTTCAAGTTTAGAGTTCCAACATGTACGTGTAACCGATTTTAATAATGACGGGTTTAATGATATAGTAATATCATTCTCCAACAACTCCTTATTTTGGTATGAAAACGACGGACTTTTCCAATTCAATACCTCTTCGGAATCGAATCACCTCATTCCGACCTTGGACAATGGCATTAACAGGTTTGAACTTGAAGATATCGACCTGGATGGAGATTTAGAT
>JAHDCE010000243.1 GCA_020630045.1 Saprospiraceae bacterium
CGGCGTGATGTAGTCCTTAGTTATACGGTGTGGAAAAGTATCCGGTTTTGTTTTAACCGAAATCTTTCATGTCGATTTGTGTATTAAGTAAATCTTCTATGGTTTCCCTTCTACGGATGAGGTGTGCTTGACCTTTGTGAATGGCGACTTCTGCTGGGCGAAAACGCGAATTATAGTTGGATGCCATACTATAAGCATAAGCGCCCGCATTGTGGAAAGCGAGGATGTCACCTTCGCGGATTTCGTTGAGTTTGCGATCCCATGCGAATGTGTCGGTCTCGCAAATGTATCCGACGACGGTATAAAAACGATCTGTCCCCGAAGGGTTGGAGATATTGGTGATGTGGTGGTAAGCATCGTACAACATCGGACGGATGAGGTGGTTGAGACCGGAATCCACACCTGCGAAAACAGTGGCGGTAGTGGTTTTGATGACATTGGTTTTGACCAAGAAATATCCGCTTTCGCTGACAAGGAACTTGCCGGGTTCGAACATGACCGTGATGTCTTTTCGATGTTCTTTATTGAATTCACGGATGCGTTCGCCCAGTTTTTTTCCTAGGGATTCGATGTTTGTGGAATTTCCACCCGGATAGTAAGGGACTTTGAAACCGCTGCCGAAATCGACGGTTTCCAAGTGTTCGAATCCGGCTGCCGTTTGGAGTAGGATTTCTGCACCGCGTAGGAATACATCCACGTCTAATATGTCGGAACCGGTATGCATATGAAGTCCCGTAACTCGGACGCCTGTCGATGCGACGATACGCTGAACGTGTCGCATTTGGTAGATGGATATACCGAATTTACTATCGATATGCCCGGTGGAGATTTTGGGGTTCCCGCCGGCGAGTATGTGTGGATTGATTCGGATACACACCGGTACTTTGTTCCCGTATTTGTTTCCGAATTGCTCTAGGATGGATATGTTGTCAATATTGATATTGACGCCGAGTTCGACCGCTTCCACAATTTCCTCGAAGGAAACACAGTTGGGAGTGAACACGATGTTTTCGGGAGAATATCCGGCATGAAGTCCTAGTTGAGCTTCTTGGATGGAGACGGTGTCCAGTCCACAGCCCAATGAACGTAGGAATTTCAAGACATTGATGTTGGTGAGCGCTTTGCAGGCATATAGGACTTTCATGCGTGTTCCCTTGAACGCGCTGTTGAGTCTTTTGTATTGTGATGCGATTTTGTCAAAATCATATACATATAGCGGAGCGCCGACTTGTTCACAAGTTTCTAGTAATGATACGCCTTGGATGTGGTACTGTCCATTTTCGAATTCCATACTGAAAGGAATTAAGGGTTTAGCTGGAATGATCTGCAATGATGACCCATTCGCCTTTGATTTTTTTCCAAACCAATAGGAAGTGTCCTGTGGGCGTATCTTTTTCACGCACTAAGGTGAATTTGCCAACGACCATGTAGGATTTTCGGCTCAGTTTGTCAACGGAAATGATGTCAAAACTGAGTTGACCCATAGCTGACTTGTCGGGATAGCCACGTTTGTAATTGTCGAGTGTGGCTTGCCATCCGTAGGTGACACCACTCGAACCTATGAATTGTAGTTTGTCCGATTCCCAATAGCCAATCATGAATGCGTCTAGGTCGCCACGATTCCAATCGGCGGCTTGACGGTCGAGTATAGTTCTGATTTCTTTTTCAGCTTTGGATTGGGCGATGACATTTTCCGGAAGGAAAAATATACAAGCAGCCATCAAGTAAAGGGAGGTCAATAATATTCTCATGGTCATCCTTTTTTGTTGTATTCGTTCATGGCGTGGGAGAGTCCGGCCGTGGCGAACATTTTGATACATGCAGAGGCACGGTCTCTAATATCATGCAGTCCGGCGAGTTCGTCTTCCGACCATTCTCCTAGGACGAAATTTACTTGGCGGCCTTTTTTGAAGTCGTCACCGATTCCGATTCTGAGCCTTGTGTAGTTGTTGTGTCCTAGGATTTCGTTGATGTGTTTGAGGCCGTTGTGTCCGCCGTCACTGCCTTTGCCCCGGATTTTCATGCGACCGAAATCGATGTTGAGGTCATCCAGTACAATTAATATATTCTCCTTGGTGATTTTCTTTTTTTGCATCCAATAGCGGACGGCCTTGCCACTCAGATTCATGTAAGTAGTGGGCTTCAAGAGGACGAATGTCCGTCCCTTGAACTTGAATTCGCCCATAAAACCGTGGGTGACATCTTCGAATTCGACTTCATGTTCGTCCGCTAGTGCGTCGATGATTTCAAAGCCGACGTTGTGTCGGGTGCCATCATATTTGGATCCGGGATTGCCCAGGCCCACAATCAAATATTTCATTGGATCGGGTTCTGTTTCTTCTTTATTAAATAACTTTTTTAGAAAACCGAACATATTCTTATTTAAGTTCCTACAAACGTACAATGAAGTTCAGCCAAATCAAAACATATACGAAAAGCGGGGCCGCCCTTTCGGACAGCCCCACTAACCACAACATGAAAACAAAATCTACTTACCTATTTCTTTTATACTCAAAATTAAGTGGTTTGCAATTTTCTGTCTAACTCTTTTGACCTTTCGCTTCTTTAAAAATACTCGACATAGCTACGGCTATGTCTGTGCTTGATAAATCGCCAAAGAACAAAATAGTATCGTCATAATTATTTCACTCCACTTAATTTCGAGTATAACATTATCGGTAGTTAACCGATTTCGATATTCTTACTGATTTTGGGTTCGACTACTTTGGGTATGGTGACGAACAAGATGCCTTTTTCATACTTGGCGGAAATATTTTCGCCGTCGATGTGCTCAGGCAATGTGAAGTTGCGCTTGAGTGAACGATGGCGGAACTCCTTCAGGTGGAACTTACCGGTAGATTCGTCGTCCTTTTTTTCTTCGGTTTTCGCTTCGATAGATAGGATGTCTTTTTCTAAGTTGACCGAAAAATCTCCTTTGTCAAATCCGGGCGCTGAAACTTCAAGAGTAAAGGCATCGTCATTTTCAATGATGTTGGTCGCCGGAAGGCGATGATTCAAAGGACTCATGTCCCGTCCTAAAACATTGTCAATGGATGTTCCGAAAAAATCTTCGAACAATTTGTCGAATGGAGTCGCTGTGCGATTGGATGATACTGATTTCATAATTCAAATTTTATTGAAGGGTGGTAGCCACATAAAATGGGCGAACTACCCGAGTGAATAAGGATGATTGTGATAACATCTATTGGATGGTGATGTTTTTTGGTGCCTTGTCTTTCGCTTCCTCTTTTTTCTCTAGAGAGATGCTGAGGATTCCGTTTTCCGCTTTCGCGGAAATGGTGGAAGTGTCGATGGTAGAAGGGAGCCTGAATCGTTTGTGCAACTTCAAGGTGTCGAATTCCTTTTTGTTGTACTTGATGGTTGTTTCAGGAGCTTCCTTGGTAGATTTGACGAATAGGATGTCTTTTTCAATTTTTAGCTCTAAGCCCTCCTTGTCGAATCCGGGAACTAGGATGTCGATGGTAAAGCCATCTTTTGTTTCTGAAATATTGGTCGCATGTAGTGACCGATAAGATGAATAAGATTTTTTCCACAGTTGTTGCCGGGTGTCCGGCTTGTAATATTTGGTACAATACATAATGAAAATGTTTTTAATTCGAAATACACTTTCACTTCATCAATTGCTGTACCGGTGCCTTTTTGGGTGTCAAAGTTGCTAAAACCTACGAATTAAAGTGACAAAATTTCCGATTAATTTATTTTGCGGTGACAAAATTTCCGAATTGGTGTTTTTTGTGAATGTTTGTTTCTAATCAATATTATTCTCGGTCTTTACTTTTTCATTCAAAAGGTTGACTTTTGTACCGTATTTTCGTCAATAATAACAGAAGGAGGCATTTAGTTTTCCTATTACCCATTACTAGTAAGTACAAGTATTCCTAAAATCATTTATACTTTATTATGGATTTAATGCAAATGTTACAGGAGCAGATGTCTCCTCAACTTATCGCCCAGTTAGCGGGTCAGATTGGTGGTTCCGAACAACAAACCGCTAACGCTACCCAGGGTATCATGTCCACTTTAATTGGTGCGATGTCTCGCAATGCTTCTACACAAGAAGGAGCGTCCGGATTGTTCAATGCCTTGCAAAACGATCATGATGGTAGCTTGTTGGATAACTTATCCGATTTCATCAATCCTGAAAAACCTAATCCCGTTTCTGAAAGAACATCGAATGGTTTGGGAATTCTTCAACACCTTTTTGGGGATCGTACACAGAATATCTCTAACAATATCGGCCAACAAAGTGGCTTGGGCGGTCAAAACACTTTAGCGTTAATGGCTAAGTTGGCACCTATCGTTATGGCCATGCTCGGTAAGCAGCAACGCCAACAAAACATGAATATCAATGATATCGCCGGTTTGTTGAATAATAATCAACAACGTATGCGTCAACAAGACAGTGGCATGAGCGGTTTCATGCAATTGTTGGATTTGGATGGCGACGGCAGCCCGATTGATGATGCAATGAACTTAATCGGTAAGTTTTTTAGTAAATAAGGATCGCCTTATTTTAATTACCCGTCCAAAAGTAATCATATCGTCCATGCGGCGGATTTTTGCAGTAGGCTGCGTTGTGAAAATCCACTCGTCTGTATCGACACATTACTTTTGACCGAGTACTTGATAAAAAAGCTCCGCAGGAATTTTCCTGCGGAGCTTTTCTATTTATTGGATGAATTAATTGGTATTACAATTTCAGCACCTTCTCCCGAGCGACGACTTTCCCTAAAGCGTCGGAAACGGAGATGAAATAAGTGCCTTCGGACAAGTCGCTTATTTCAATATCAATAACATTGTTGATGTTGCCGGAGCGTACCTTCCGTCCTAGGAGGTCGTGTATAGTGAAGCGGTGATTTTGTCCTAACAAACGGTCGTTGCTTATTTCAATACGAAGGCTGCCGGAAGTCGGATTGGGGTACAGTTTTATCCCTTCCTGTAAATGGGGGGATTCGACGGAAGTCGTGAGTTGGTTGGTCAACAAATTGCGTGTGGTGTTGGTGACGATTGCCGGGTTAAAGTCGAAGTAAATCGAAGCGGTGTTTTCGATGATTGTCCCTACGTCGAGTCCGGGATATGGCTCGATGATATAGGAAATGTATCCTTGACTTCCCGCTTCGTCCATGTCTTCGCTCGGCAACATGATATCTTTGAAAGAGAATGTCATATACCGGTCTTCTTCCATAATGACCTCTAGTAAGTCGGGATGGCTGGATCCTAGGAGCCTGAAAGTCCTAGGGTCGAGATTGGGGTCGAGCGTATCACGGACGATGACGTCGTTGGCGAACCAAGTACCCATGTTTTGGAACCGTACGGTGTAGACGAGGCTTTCGCCGAAAAGGGTTTCGTTGTCGTCGCCCATGCGGTCGGGGTGGACGAGTTTGTCGTTGGGGTCGTAGGAGCAAACGACCTCGGGTGTGTATTCGACCAAGGCACACCTGCTGGCGACACCGGCCACTTCATCGCATGCGACATCCATGGCGATATAAAGTTCTTGCCCTAGGGTGAATCCGTCGTCGATACCGGGCATTTCGAGGCGTATGGTTTTGTGTATGGTTTGAAATGGGTAAAGACTGTCAAAAGACCAGATGAATTCGAAAGGGTTGATGATTTCATCCGCCGGGCATGTTAGGAAGTCGATGCCTTGAATCATGGAGTCGAGGATAACGGCCACGTCACCCTCAATTATGGTCGTGCCTGTATTTTGCCAAGAAAAGGTGAACTCCACCCAAGTGTCGCAAACGGTGATATTGGAAACGATACCGCCGGCGACCGAAGAGATGACTTCGTCGGGTACGAAACCGAAATCGAGGTCTGTGATGGTGGTGTCGCCCTCGATCAGTATTTCGTATGCTGTCGGTGAAGAGTTGAGCTTCCAGCCGGGGATGGGGTCGGGAGTGATTTCGTAAGCAACGAGTCCCTCGGGAATGATGGCGAATTCTCCAAATTCACCGATAGGATAAGTGGTGGTGCCAGGGGTTATTTTAAGTTGTCCCGCCACCGGCGGTTCGCCTTCGTCAAAAACGCCGTTTCCGTTCATGTCCCAGTATATTTTTCCTATGGCGGATATTCCGCCGCATTCGGAGAAAATAGCACTGTCTAATTCACATCCGATGTCGTTGTTTTCAATGGTCACCAAGCCGCCAATCGTTCCGATTTTCAATGCAGGATAAATGGGGCAACAAAGTGAGAGTTGTGGATTGTCGGTGATGATGAGGTCGCCCCCGATTTCCATCAGGCTTTGGAACCCTAAAAGAGAACCGAGGGAATCGTTTCCAATAATGGTGAGGTTTCCCCCGATACTTTCTAGATTCGCCAATTGGCCGACATCGGTCAATGCGTTGTTGTTTTCCAATCGAAAATTATTGCCGATATGTTCCAAATTTGAAAAACCGTATAAGTTTTTCAGAGAATGGTTTTTGTGGATTCTGAGGAATCCTCCGATGTAGGAAAGGTTGGAGAAACCATACCAGTTTTCCAAGGATGGGTTATTGAATATCGA
>JAHDCE010000244.1 GCA_020630045.1 Saprospiraceae bacterium
CCGACCAAAGTACAAAGTGACCGATTGACATTCAATTTTTTTGGATGAAATTGTGGATGGGGGAGAAGTAGGGAGCCTAATAAAATAACTTCTATGTCAAACCCCCCAATACCGAATCCATCATCCGCAGATTGTAGTCATTGATTTTTTGATGGCCCGGCATCCAACCCGATATGAAGCGGATAAAATCGGTACAAGCGACCGGATACATTTTGCGCCATTCTTCTTCCAGTTCGTCGAATAGGAAATCGAAGGAATATTTCCGGAAGGAATGTTCCAGTCGGGAGAAATAGAAGTCCAATAATTCGTTTTCGTAGGCTGTACACTCAGCACCGGACAGGCAACTCCCTAGGAAGTAAGCGACATCTTTCATACCGCAACCGCCACCGACATATTGGAAATCCACGGCGGCGACTTTATGTCCGTCTTCGGAAAAACAAAAGTTGGCGACCTTCGCATCTCCATGCACGATGGTCATGAACTTGCATCGGTTCAATAACTCATCAATGGCATGGGCTTTGGATTTTAATAATGGATGTTCGATTTGCTCGAATTCATCCGGTCGTGTTTTTAGGTTCCAATAGGTGCCGATGTTCCATAAACCGGTCGGCGTCCGATTCAGAAATCGCATATGGAATTCCGCTAGCCAACTCAAACAGACTTTTACCTCAGGTAAATTGAGATGGTGCTTCCTTGCCGGAAAATCGGGGTTCAAATCTTCTAGGACAATCCACTGGTCGTCTCCTTCCAAATAGGAACCTATGAATCGGGGTATCCGGCAAGCTTCCCCACAGTCTTGGCTCCAATGTTCGTACCAATGGGTTTCCACCTGGTAAGACTTCACCTTCCGACGATGACTGAAGCTCGTGTTCCAACCCCTAGGATGTCCGCCCGGCCGATTCAATGAAATGTGCTTGATAACGACGGTGTCTAGGGATGCTCCTTGTAGTCGGAAGCGGGATATTTTCCCATATCCGCTCCACAAAGATTGTATCATTTCGATTTCTTTGGCTTTGGAAGCGCCTGTGGTGGTGAGTAGGTATGTTTTGAAATCGGGATGCATGGGATTGTCCAATTTTGGGATAAAGATAAGTTGTGGTTTTATTATTTGTATCCCATTTGACGACATCTGGTTTTGTTGCTAAACAACTCCCGGTAAGGAGTGATAACATCTTATTTTCAAATTTATTTTCCAAAGAAAATGTCCATAGTCAAATTGTGGTCGACAAGACCGATACTGTTGGAATTCTGATGAATGCCGAATGTTGAGATAAAAGTCAAGAACAATTGTTTTTTCGTACCAGTGACTTCCCTGAAAACGGTGAGCTTTTGACGTAGCGATTTTGCATAGGTTTTATCAACCGAAAATTCACCCGAATAAAATTTCATTTCACAAATATTGATGACCCGATCATTTCGGTCGATAAGTAAGTCGATTTGGATTCCGGGGTCTCCCTTATGTATGAAACCTGAGGATTCTGAATAAACACCTAATATGTCCAGTGCCATTTTTATCGAATCAACATGCTTGAGACAAATGTTTTCAAATGCATAGCCACTCCATATTTTGTAGGGTTGTGTTTGGCTGAGTCGTTGCCAAGTTCCGTTGCCTTTGTTTCTTGATTTGTCAATGAACCGAAGATAAAATAAAGAATATTCATCGGTCAATCTATAGATGAGGTTTCTTTTTTGTTTTCCGAAAGGATAGTAAACCGAAATGAAGCCGGATGTCTCCAGTTCATCCAGTACACGTGATAAACCACCACCGTTGGATAGTTTTGCCGTTCGGATGATTTCCAAACGAGTCAATCCTTTCCATGTTGTCGCTAATGCGCGGATGACGGCGATGTGGTTTTCCGGGTTTTCGAAAAGGGCGTCATATAAGAGACCGAATTCATTCCTGAGCAATCCGTTTTTAGCAAAGCAAATATCATCGATATTTTGTGTGGCACTTCGTCCACTTTCTACTTCTTTCAGGTAATGTGGGATGCCTCCCATTGCCATGTACAATTGAAGTATTTGGTAATGGTCCATGCGTACATTCCTCGATTCCAAGAACGACTTCGTTTCGTTCAATGTAAAAGGGAGTAGGTGAATCCTTTTGGTGATTCGGTTATGCAACCCACCTTTGTCATGTACGACACGACGAATCATCCAAGATGCTGCTGATCCACAAATGACGACTACCACTGATTGCTTAACCGCCCAACTATTCCAAAAATATCCGAGTGCCTTTAAGAAGCCCGAGCGGCGCGATGCCAACCAAGGAAGTTCGTCGAAAAAAAGGACGGGTTTACTGTCTCTTGTGTCACTCTCCAAGCAAAGGCTCAGGTATCGGAAGGCTTCCATCCAATTTTTAGGAGGGTTTTCCGGAGCTTTTTCTTTAAAAAAATCTTGCAATTGAAAAACGAAGTTCTGGAGTTGCTCTTTTAGGCTCGCATCTTTGATTCCGGTGATTTCAAATCGAATATCATGCATGTATACCTGTCGAATCAAAAAGGTTTTTCCAACCCTTCTTCGACCGATAACAGATATCATTTCAGCCTCTTCCGATTTGAGTGCTGATTGGAGTAATACCTGTTCTGACTGACGACCAATAAGCAAATTCTTCATTTATATTTGGCTCTAACTGCTAAAAAAAAGGACTTAAAGCCAAATATAAGCTTATTTGTTGGCAAAAACAGTTATGAAAACCTGATTTGACAATGCACTTAGAACAACTCCCGAAAAGGAGTGATGAACCTTTCGTTTTTAGAATAAACGGCGAAGATGACTTTTCGGAATTTCCCTTTGAAATCTCCTTCCAGGGCATCTTTGAACCATTGCGCCATATCTTCCGGGTCGTTTTGGAAAACGCCGCAACCCCAAGCACCGAGTACCAGCGTTTCATGTCCATGCTCTGCCGCTAAGGCGAGCATTTTGGAAATGCGGGTTCGTTGGGTAGGTTCGATTTTGTCGATATTTTGCGGTTCTTGTCTGCGGACGACGCCGGCATTCACGGCCGGTGAGGTGATAATACTGACCGGGACGAAATCATCCAACGGTTTGCCATCTTCGTCTTTGAAAATGGGAACCTTCGGGGCATAAATCATACGGTCTGAATACAAGCAAGTCCGGCAGGTACGGTGGAAAACATAATAGGGCTTGCCTTCCAGCAAACAAGGATACAATCCGCTTGCCCTTGTTATGCTTTCTTCTTGTGCTTGGGCGCCTCCTAGGAATCCACCGCCGGGATTTTTCGCGGAAGCGAAATTCAATGCCATGATGTTTTCTTCTCCTTCGGCATGTGCTTTCCTGACAGCATCAAAAGTGGTGAGGTCGTTGACTTCGAATTCTGTGTCGTGGTTTCCATTGACTGCCGCTTGGTGTTTTACCAACTTGGATAATTCTTCAGGCGTATAGAAACGAGTATTCCGTTCCGCCGCTTTTTGTGCTTTGGTGATGTGTATTTTCTCCTTGTCGGAATTATGGTAATAACCTTGTTTTATGATTTGAAGGGTGTCTCTGGCAATTTCCCTTCGGGTCGACTTTTTCATGATTCAATGGTGGGTATAAAGCGAATAAAAAAAGCGATTACAAGAAAAATCTTGTAATCGCCTTCACTTTGAAAGTGTGATCGCACTGGGATTCGAACCCAGGGCCCTTTGATTAAAAGTCAAATGCTCTACCAGCTGAGCTATGCGATCAAAACCTCTTTTTTCAAAGTGGAGTGCAAACATACAACCTCCCAATTAAAAAAACAATTCCCGGAAAGGAAAAAAGACAAAAAAAATTGGAAAAAATATGCTGCGAGTAAAGAGCGGCATCAAGGTTTGATGTTGCCTTTATTTTCTTCGTAACCTTTGATGTATTCCGAAACGATTTCGTCTACGATATCTTTAATGAATGCTTTCTCCAATTTGGCGATAGAACGTAGCTTTTCAACCTTGTCCTTATCGAAAGTGAATGTGATTCGCTTTTTCTTGGGCGTATCCGGTTGTTCGTTCAATTCCATCTCACTACTTTCCACGGTTTGACGGATTAAAGCGTCCAATCCCGTGAATCCGGAAGTGTTTTTCAACCTTCGTTTTTTGGTAGCGTATGTTTTTCTTTTCTTCGGTTGTTTTTTCTCCTGTTGCTCCAGTTTTTCGTATACCGATTCTTGGAGGGCTTCTTCCAATAGGGTATCGAGGTCCGAAGTGAAATTCTTCGATCCCCTTTTCCTCTTTTTCGGTTTCTTATCTTTGGTATCGGGCTTCTTGTCCTTGTTGAGCAAGGAGGTGGACAAATCTTCCGGTTCTTCGTTGATACCGCCGAAAATACTGTCAAGCCCTTCTATGAAATTCTTCTTCGCCAATTTTATCTGCTTGTGACTATTGATAAATGTGCTGTCCGGAAATATCCACGGATCAAGCTTCTACAGTTTCAAGTCGTTCGAGTATCTCACGACTGAGTGATAAATAATCCTCCGCCCCGTTGCTTTTCGGACTGTAAGCGAAGATATCCTTTCTTTGTGCCGGAGCTTCGGCCAAGGCTACATTGTCCCGGATATAAGTTTTGAATACTTTTTCTCCGAAGTATTTCTTTATGGTTTCGACCACGTCCCTGTTCAATACCTTCCTTGAATCGTACATGGTGGCAATTACACCTCCGATGTCCAATTTCTTGTTCAGGCGGAACCTGACTTTATCGATGACCTGTTTGATTTTCGCTAAACCTTGAAGCGCTAAGAATTCCGTTTGTAACGGAATGATGACTGTACGGCTACAAGTCAGTGCATTCAATGTCAATAGTCCCAAGGATGGTGGACAGTCAATGATGATATAATCATAATCTTCCAAAACTGGATCGAACAATTCTTGTAAAATGAATTCCCGACCTGCTTCATTGATGAGTTCCATTTCGGCACCTGATAAATCAAGGGTCGATGTGATAACATCCAGCCCCTCTTTTACTTGAAACGGAACCAGGTCCGATTCGCCACGGATGGCTTCATATATGGATGAGGGCTGACGAGGAATTCCTAGGGAAAGGGTCAAATTGGCCTGTGGGTCCAAATCAACTAGTAAAACGCGTTTTCCCAATTCGACGAGTCCGGCTCCGATATTTATTGCGGAAGTGGTTTTTCCGACTCCCCCTTTATGATTTAGCAAGGAAATAATGATTCCCATGATGATGTGTATGTTTTATTTTAAGAGTTTTTTTAAAACTCAGGATGAACAAATGATTGTCTTGGAGGAAATTGATATGATGGACGACCTCTTAGACAATTTTGCGTTTTGTCTGGTTTTCTCCTGTTTAGTTAGTGTAAAGATAATAAGATAAAATAATTTGTTGTCAACGGGTTAAAACGATATAGTCTTTGATCAATGTTTTTAAGAATAAGATCGGTTTTTCGGGATATTCCCGAATGTCCAGTTTGAGCATGAGATCTTTGACCAGTTTTTGGACGACTTCATTGTGTGATGGGTTGTTGTATATTCGGTTACGGGCGACTATGGTTTTGATGAGTAACATGTCCTTTTCGGAAAATTGTCGGACATCCGGAAATTTGGGCTCGTAATCTTCTATGGAGTTGATTTTTAGAATGTCTTCCAGTCTGAACCTCATATTGAATTTCACCTTGATCACTGCGGTGTTAGCCGCTAGGTCTCCGAGTCGTTGACCCTTGTCTGTCGAACTGATGAGCATACTTCCTAGGACGAAAGAACTCAAAAAACTATCTATGATGTGGAACAATGCCCTAAGCATGAAGTCGCTGGCGGTCGGTTCTGTACCACTCAATTTGATGACTTTTATTCCGACCGCTTTTTTGCCTACGGTTTGCCCATCCATAAACAATTCGGATAAGAAGTGATAAGCAGTAAATGTCAGCATCGGGAGCAAGGACAGGATGATCCATGATTTTGTGTTTCCCGTTCCGTTGTCCGGAAAAAATTCTTCATGGAAAGCGATTAGTAGTACTAGATATAATGCCAGCCCGATTGCGAATATAATCATCAGGTCGATCAACTGTGATAGAATCCTGTCCCGGAGCCCGGCCAGCTCATATTCTATGGTGACATTTTGTGTGGTGGTGATTTCTATGCTTTTCACTGGAGTGGTGGAAATTAGATTTTTTGGAGATTGCCTCCTGTTTTTTGTATATTTTTTTCAATATTGACGTCCCAAATATCAAGGAAACGAATTAGAAATTCAACTATTTTCCGATATAGGATGTATAACTTGTCCAAAAGGTGATACATTTTATTGTTTTATCATAAAATGAAATGAATATGTTTAGTGAAGAATATATGATATTCATACTTCTGACCGGCGCTTTGTCATTAATCGGAATGTTTGTGAGCGGCCGTCTTAAGAGTAAAGCCAATAAGTACAGTCAAATTCCAATTCGTTCTGGATTGTCCGGAAGGGAAATCGCACAAAGAATGCTAGAACATTATGGTATCCATGATGTCCAAATTGTAGAAGGAAGGGGTTTTTTGACCGACCATTATAATCCCATGTCCCGGGTGGTGAGTCTCAGTCCG
>JAHDCE010000245.1 GCA_020630045.1 Saprospiraceae bacterium
CGGCTATGCTTTGCGGCGAATGCCTCGTTGATTCCCAAAATAACGATTTGTCTTTCATACAAAAAATTTCGTGATAACATCTAATGTGATTCGGGCTTTCGCCCAAATCTTATAATTGGATAGGTACTTACTAAATAGTCAAACTGGTTTTTCCCCTAGGAATGAATTGACCATATCCTTTCTTCAATTTGCATTTCCCTTTTTCGATACCCACTTTTCCACGTAGGATGACCGTTTCGGTTTTGCCTTTGAGTTCCCAGCCTTCATAACTGGAATAATCCGCATTCATGTGGTGTGTTTCTACGGACAGGGTGTGTTCCTTATCGGGATCGAAAACGACGATATCGGCATCCGCTCCGATGGCGATGATTCCCTTACGGGGATAAATACCGAATATCTTGGCGGCATTGGTCGAGCTTACTTCTACAAATTTATTGAGAGAGATACGCCCTTTATTCACACCTTCAGAAAACAGGAGTTCCATCCTGTGTTCGATAGCGGGATGACCATTCGGAATTTTTGAAAAATCATCCTTGCCCATTTGTTTTTGTTTCCAAGTAAACGGGCAATGATCGGTACCGACGACTTGTACCAGTCCTTGATTGATTCCTGACCACAGTGCTTCTTGGTCTTTCTTTTCCCGTAAGGGAGGACTCATGACCCACTTGGCGCCGTCTTCCCTTTCGTATAAGGATGCGTCCAATGTCAGGTATTGGGTGCAAGTTTCTACGAATACCTTTTGGTTTCTGAGGGTGGCGTTCCGTACAGCGTTCAATGCGCCTTCGCAGGTCATATGGACGATGTATCCCGGACAACCGGTATAATCCAACATATCGGCGAATCGAGCAGATGCTTCCGCTTCGGTCACCTCGGGTTGGGACAAGTAGTGGTAGAGTGGCGTCAAGTTGCCTTTCGCTTTATTTTTGGCAATCAAAGAGTCGATCATATCGCCATTGGTGGCATGAACGGTTACCAAGCCGCCGTTTTCTTTGACCACTTTCATGAGCTGTACCATTTGACCGTCGTCAATCATCAGGGCTCCTTTGTAAGCCATAAATGTTTTGAAAGAAGTGATGCCTTCATCACGAATCATTTTCACGACCTCCTTGGCTACTTTGGGATTGAAATCGGTGACTGCCATGTGGTAGGAATAATCGCCTATGGCTTTTCCTTCCGATTTTTTCTTCCAAGTGTTCAGGGCGTTCCTTAGCGTTTTCCCTTGTGTTTGGAGGATAAAATCAATCACCATCGTGGTGCCGCCATGCATGGCGGCACGGGTTCCGTTTTCATAATCGTCACTGGAAAATGTTCCCATAAAAGGCATATCCAAATGAACATGTGGATCAATGCCGCCGGGAATGATAAGTTTGCCGGTAGCATCAATGACTTTCCTAGCCTTTATTTTCAAATCTTTGCCAATGGCATGGATTTTTTCCCCTTTTATGTAAACATCAGCGATGTAGTCCGACTCAGCGGTGACGACCCTTCCGTTTTTAATTAAAATTGACATTTTGTTTGTTTTATAGATTCAACCCGGACAACTGTCGATGGCACGCTTTCCGGGGATAACAATTATTTTTTTGAACCGAACTTCATCATTACATAATAAACAATAAAGGCAGCGATGAATCCACTGAACCATGATAGTTTATAGAGCGGTTCTAAAGCAGGCACGAAGTACCCGATAATCGCCACGAAAACTCCTAGAACCAACGCGGCTAAAGCAGCCATATTGAAACCACCTGAAAACGAGTAAGCACCATCTGTTTTGTACAACTCCGCTAATTGGATTTTCTTTTTGTTGATGACATAATAATCCGCTAGCATAATCCCTAGGACAGGCCCTAGTAATCCACTTACGAAGATGAGTATTCCGGATATCGAATCCATCAGCCACCAAGGACAAATCAGGATTCCGATAATACCGGTAATCACGCCTCCGCTTCTAAAGGAAATATTTTTAGGCGATAGGTTCGAAAACGCGTTAGACGGTGCGATTACATTGGCTGCAATATTGGTGCTGAGCGTTGCGATAAGTAGGAATATTTGTGCAATAACAACGACAATCGGATTTTTAAATTTGGCCAATAAAGAAACCGGATCCCAAGGAGCGTCATTGGCGATAAGGATGTCATCAAAATTGATGAGTGCGGCACAGGTAACGAATATTCCGACAAAGGAGTAGAGCATCATGGTGCCCGGCAATCCGATGAATTGGCCGGCGACTTGTGCTTTTTGGGTGGCGGCGTACCTTGTGATATCTGCGATACTCAAGGACATGGTCGCCCAAAATCCGACCATGATGGTCAGCCATAAAATGTATTTCCAGAGTTTGGATCCGAGTCCGGTATCTGATGCGGCGACCGGTGTGACGGCGGCGACACTGGAAAGAATTTCTTTGTCATCTCCTAGTTTTCTGAATTGAATTTCGGCCTTGGTTCCTTCTAGTGGTGTTGTGGCAATATTGATTTCGTGTTGGGTAATCGGTTGCCAGGGCTGCTCCTTACCGTCTAAGATCAGTCGATAGTCTTGGGCTTTGTCTTTTCCTTCCTTGTCTTTTATCGGATGGATGAATAATGTATTGGAATCATATTGGGCGACCGGTTGTTCCAATTGTTGGCTTTGTTGAAGCACGATTCCGAACCCTCCGGCATTGTACCAGCCCCATCCGATGAGGAATAATCCCATCGCTACAAGGATAGGAGCAGAATATTCTTCTAGGAACTTGATGCTCTCCGTCCCTTTCCAAATAAAGAACATATTGATTACCCAAAATATAGCGAATCCAACGAATTTACCGACGGTTAATGCGGTGGACACTTCTTCGCCCATGACGGTTTGGAAGATAGCGTATATCGCCAGACCTCCGATCCATGTCTGTATGCCGAACCAACCGCAAGCCACCAATCCACGAACGACGGATGCGATATGGATGCCGTGTATACCGAATGAGGAACGTCCGATGACGGGAAAAGGAACGCCATATTTGACTCCCGCATGTCCGTTCAACACCATCGGGATCGTAATAATGAGGTTGGCAACACCGATAATAATCAGTGCCTCTAACCAACTCATGCCATCAACTATCATGTAGGATGCCAATAGATATGTAGGAATACAAACTGCCATTCCGACCCACAAGGCAGCGAGGTGCCACATCGTCCAAGTCCGTTGGTTGGCCGGAACGGGCGCCAAGTCTTCTGAATAAAGACCGGAGCCGGATAAGTCTTCGTTTAATTCCTCAATCTCTTTGGACATATGTTGGTTTTGATAGATTTTATCACGAAATTTTTAGTGATAACTTCTAATGACTATTGTGTTTTGCGGAAACCTTAATCACCGTAAAAATCAATGACAATATTCGTCAGCGATTTTGAGCGTTTCAGAAATGATGCCCATTCCTTCGTCCACTTCTTCCTTTGTAATATTCAAAGGCGGAGCGATGAAAACGAAATTCCATTTCACGAAAGTGAACATACCCAGCTCCCTGATTTTGGCCGCTAATTTGCCTGTTGGTTCCGCCGCTTTTCCTTTGGCATTCCAAGGAGCTAGCGGTTCTTTGGTTTTTCTGTTTTTCACCAACTCGATACATCCTAAAAGACCGGTATTCCTAAAATCACCGATAGACGGATGGATGTTTTTGAGTTCTTCTACCTTATGCTCGACATATTGCCCCATTGACCTGGCAGCTTCCACTAAGTTATCTTCCTTCATGATTTTCAAGTTCTCCAAACCGGCGGCACATGAAACGGCATGAGAAGAGTAAGTCAAGCCAATCGTCAGCGGATGATCATTGAAATATTGTGCGATCTTGTCAGTCACAACTGTTCCTCCTAGTGGCAAATAACCGGAAGTCAACCCCTTGGCGATGCACATGATATCCGGAGTAACTCCGTGGTGGTTGACTCCGAACCATTCACCGGTTCGGCCGAATCCGCTCATCACCTCGTCATCTATCAACAAGATGCCGTATTTATCAGCGATTCGTCTTAACCCTTTCCAATAATCGGGTGGATATTTGATGCATCCGGAAGAACCGGATTCTCCTTCCATAAGAATGGCCGCTACGCTGTCCGGGTTTTCATAACGAATGATTTGCTCCAAGTTTCTCAAGGCCATTTCACCACATTCTTCGATAGAATTCGTTCCCCAAGGGCAACGATAAAAATATGGATTTTCGACATGGACGAAATTCGGCGCTTGTTGACTATCGACCGGATGCCTCCTAGGATCACCGCCGGCTGACATCGCTCCCATCGTCGCTCCGTGATAGGCTCGGTATTGAGTGATAATTTTATATCTGCCCGTGTACATACGGGCAATTTTGATGGCATTTTCAACGGCTTCCGCTCCGCCCAGGGTAAAGAAAGTTTTGGATAGATTTCCGGGTGTGATTTCCGTAATCATTTTTCCAAGTTCACCTCTGGCTTCAGTTGCCATCCCCGGATACACGAAGCTGAGCTCCTCCATTTGTTTCCGTACGGCTTCGGTTATTCTTTGGTTACCATGACCGATATTTACATTCATCAATTGGGATGAGAAGTCGAGGTATTTTTTCCCATCGCGATCATATACATATACCCCTTTGGCTCGATGAGCATTCACAGGATTCAAACCTCCTTGTTTGGCCCAGGAAAAAAGGGTGTGTTTCAAGCAATTATCTATAATTGAGCGATCGTCTTTTTTTAATTCTTGCATAAATTTTCGTTTTGAGTAGTCACAACTGCCCCAAGGCTTCAAAGAGCGAACAAGTTCACTACACGATCAAAGGCCTCATTGCTTCCGAATCGTCGGAAAACAGGACGGTTATCAGCTCATCCAATTGGTTTTGTCCTCAGGATTCCACTTGGTGGTCGTTTTCTTGTTTTGTGTCCAAAACTCTACAGAGCTCCTTCCAGTAATGTCTCCGACACCGAATTTGGATTCATTCCAACCTCCAAAAGAGAATGGTTCGCGAGGAACGGGGACACCGATATTGACACCGATCATACCGGCGCTTGCCGCTTCCATGACTCGTTTGGCCAATCCTCCGCTTTGGGTAAATACGGCGGCGGCATTTCCATAATTGGAACTGTTTTCAATTTGGATGGCTTCGTCAAGGTCTTTGGCTCGGATAATTGAAATCACCGGGCCGAATATTTCTTCCTTGGCTACTTTCATATCCGGTGTTACGTAATCGATAATGGTGGGCCCTACATAAAAGCCACCTTCTTTTCCTTCGACTACCGCACCCCTTCCGTCTACTAGGATTTTCGCTCCTTGTTGTTCGGCTTCGGTGATGTAACCTTCGATGCGTTCTTTGGCTTCTTTGCTGATTACGGAACCTAGATTACCTCCGGGTTGAATCGCTTTGGCCTCGATGACCATTCGATCAATAATGTGTTGAACTTTATCGACGCCTACCATTACCGCGGCAGCCATACAACGTTGTCCCGCACAACCGGACATAGAGGCGACGACATTATTGGCGGTCATTTCCAAGTGGGCGTCCGGCAATACCAACAAGTGGTTTTTGGCGCCACCAAGAGCGACACATCTTTGTAAATTGCTACTAGAACGTTTGTATACGATTTTCGCGACATGAGTAGAACCCACAAAAGAAACCGCTTTGATACCTTCATGGTCGCAAATCGCTTCAACGATTTCTTTTCCGCCATTGACGACATTAAATACTCCGTCCGGAAGTCCGGCTTCTTTTAGTAATTCGGCCATTCTCATGGCGCTAAGCGGCACGAGTTCCGATGGTTTTAAAATCATGGTGTTTCCTAGGACAATGGCATTGGGCACAGTCCAGTGCGGCACCATATTGGGAAAATTGAATGGAGTGATAGAGGCCACTACCCCTAGAGGTTTTCGTTCTATCCGACATTCGACTCCACGACTAACCTCCTGTATTTCGTTGGTGATGATTTGCGGCATAGAAACGGCGAACTCACATAATTCTATGCTTTTTTCCACTTCAGCTCGGGCTTCACCATATGTTTTACCGTTTTCAACATGAACGAGTTGAGTCAATTCATCCATATGTTTTTCCAAGAGGGATCGATATCTAAAAAAGACTTGAATCCTTTCTTTGAGGGTTTTGGATGACCAAGCAGGAAATGCATTTTGAGCTGCGGTTACTGCTTGATCCAGTTCTACCGCTCCACTGACCGGTAATGTTGAAATTACTGAACCGTCTAAAGGACTTATAACGTCCATGCTTTTTTGTCCATTTCTGGAAAATTCCCCATTGATGAAATTTTGAACTTGGGGGGTCTTCACCTTTATATCCATTTTACATTATATTTCTAACAAATAAAATACCGATTAACCTTTTCCCCTACAGTTACCAGAACTTAAATTTATTTGGAAATTCCCGAGAAAAACCAATTAAAAAATCGAAAAAGGGAGATAAATATATAACATTATTTATACAAAATGGCATTTTGTTTTTTTGGCAAAACAGACATCTGCCTTGTGCTTAATTAATATTTCACTCTAAGTAGCAAAGCTCCGGAGAA
>JAHDCE010000246.1 GCA_020630045.1 Saprospiraceae bacterium
AGGGAAAAAAAATCGCGACCAGTTACCCTAAAATCATAAAGGATTTCCTAGCCAAAAACAAAATAAAAGCCAATATCGAAGAAATCAGCGGCAGCGTGGAAATCGCTCCGGGAATCGGATTGGCCGAAGGTATTTGCGATATAGTCAGTACAGGTTCTACCCTATTAATGAACGGTCTCAAAGAGGTAGAAGTCGTCATGGAAAGCCAAGCCGTTTTGATTGCCACCCCTACGCTATCCAGACCCAAACAACAAATCCTTGAACAACTCTTATTCCGCATCAGATCGGTAAGGAATGCTTCCCGCAACAAATATATTTTATTGAATGCCCCATTCGACTCGGTTGAAAAAATATCATCTATCCTTCCGGGTATCAAAAGTCCTACTGTCGTTCCGCTAAAAGATGAAAGGTGGTGTAGCGTTCACAGTGTAGTTCGCGAAGATGATTTCTGGAACATCATTGACAGATTACAAGAAGCCGGTGCCGAGGGTATTCTCGTCGTTCCTATTGAAAAGATGATATTATAAATTCAAGCAAGTGATTCTCGTTCACTATAAAGAAAAGGAAATGAAAATCAGCATCAATCCGAATAAAGAGTCCTGGGGTGCCTTTTGTTTACGTCCATCCGATGAAAACAAAGATGTGGAAAAGGCAGTTTCTGAAATCATGAATGCAGTCAAAGAAAACGGAGATGAAGCCGCCTTGGATTTTACAAGAAGGTTTGACCAAGCCGACCTCGCTAACATGAAGGTTCAAAGCCAGGAATTCGAATCGGCGGCCGAAATCCTTTCCACTGAATTAGCCAACGCCATCAAAACAGCCGCTGAAAACATTCGTAAATTCCATCAATTACAACAAACCGATTCTTTATCAGTAGAAACTTGCCCAGGAGTTACTTGCATGAGAAGGAGCGTCCCGATTCAAAAAGTAGGTCTTTATATTCCTGGAGGTACCGCACCATTGTTTTCTTCCTTATTGATGTTGGCCATACCGGCCCAACTGGCAGGTTGCCCGGAAATCATAGTGTGTTCACCACCGGACAAATCGGGAAACATCCACCCCAACATACTCAATACTGCCAAATATTTAGGCATTGACAAAATATATAAAATCGGAGGTGCCCAAGCAATCGCTGCAATGACCTTCGGAACCGAAAGCATTCCTAAAGTCGATAAAATTTTCGGTCCCGGCAACGCCTACGTCACTGAAGCCAAGAAGCAAGCGAACGGACTCGGCACCGCTATTGATATGCCAGCCGGCCCCAGTGAAGTTTTAATCATTGCCGACCAAACAGCTTATCCGAGTTTCCTAGCAGCGGATTTACTCAGCCAAGCCGAACACGGTACCGATAGCCAAGTCGTACTTGTTACCACTAGCCAAAATATAGCTGAAAAAACCAAGGAGGAAATCAAGCTTCAATTAGAAAAATTACCTAGAAAAGAGATTGCGGAAACAGCCTTGTCATTCAGTCACATCCTCGTCGTCGACACTTTGGAGGCGGCCATGGAATTCAGTAATATTTATGCTCCGGAACATTTGATCATAGCGACGGACAACAATATGGAACTCGCCGAAAAGGTGACGAATGCCGGCTCAGTATTCCTAGGACACTTTTCTTGTGAAAGTGCCGGTGATTATGCAAGCGGCACAAATCATACGCTACCCACTTCGGGTTTTGCAAAAGCATATTCCGGTGTATCTTTAGACAGTTTCGTAAAAAAAATCACCTTCCAAAAATTGACTGAACAAGGAATAAAAAACCTCGGCCCAACAATTGAAACACTAGCAGCAGCCGAAGGCTTAGAAGCACACAAAAATGCTGTTTCGATTCGGCTAGAATTCTTGAAAAAGCAATAGATCATGAGCTTCAATATCAATAATGTCATCCGGAAAAATATAAAAGAACTTTCCCCCTATTCCAGTGCCAGAAGTGAGTTCGAAGGCAAGGCAGACATTTGGCTGGACGCCAACGAAAATCCGTTCGGAAGGGATGGATTGAACCGATACCCGGATCCACTTCAAAAAAAGGTAAAAAGTGCACTCGGAAAAATAAAAGGAATCAACCCTTGGAATATTTTTCTGGGAAATGGAAGCGATGAAGCCATCGACCTGCTCATCCGCGCATTTTGCGAACCCAATAAAGAAAAAATACTCTATTGCTCACCGACTTATGGTATGTATAAAGTCAGCGCCGATATCAATGCCGTAGGCATCATTGATATTCCATTACAAACCGACTTTTCTATTGATTTAAAAAATGTAATCGATACTGCCAACCGAGAACCCGTCAAATTGATTTTCATATGCTCCCCAAATAATCCGACGGCCAACGCACAACCCATTGAAGACATAAAAAAAATCGCACAAAATTTCAATGGTATTGTAATAGTGGATGAAGCTTACATCGATTTTTGTCCCGAAAAATCAGCCATTTCATTATTGAAAGAAACACCCAATTTAGTGGTTCTCCAAACCTTGAGCAAAGCTTGGGGACTGGCCGGCATTCGATTGGGAATGGCATATGCTTCCGAAAAAATCATAGAGGTTTTAAATAAAATAAAACCACCTTACAATATCAATAAATTAACCCAAAGAGAAGCTTTGTCAAGATTACAATCCAATGAAGCATTCAACTCAATCGTTGCCGAAATCATTTGGGAAAAGAAAAAACTGAGAGAATTCCTTCAAACTATCCCTTATGTCAATAAAATATATCCTTCAGATGCCAATTTTCTCCTAGTAGAATTCAAAGACCCGAGAGCGGTGTATCGATTCCTTGTGCGAAAAGGAATCGTCCTCCGAGACCGGACTTCCTACGTAAGGAACACCCTCCGAATCACTATCGGTACTCCAAGGGAAAACAACCGACTCAGACAATTATTATCCGCATGGAATCCTGAAAATTTGGGATAAAAAATCAGACGATGAAAAAAGTATTATTCATAGACAGGGACGGAACATTGATTATCGAACCGCCCACCGACTATCAGGTAGACGCTTATGAAAAGCTCGCTTTTTTACCCGGTGTCATCACCAACCTTTCCAAAATCGCTGAAGAATTGGAATACGAATTGGTCATGATTACCAACCAAGACGGACTAGGGACAGATTCCTTTCCGGAAAATACTTTCTGGCCCGTCCATAATTTAATGCTGGATGTTTTCAAAGGAGAAGGTGTCTCCTTCGACGAAATCCTTATCGACCGAACCTTTCCCGAGCAAAACGCTCCGACCAGAAAACCGGGAACCGCTTTATTAACCCATTATATCAAAGGCGATTACGACCTGGCCAACTCTTTCGTACTGGGAGATCGCGCTTCCGATATCCAATTGGCACGCAACCTAGGAACCCAAGCCATTCATATCGCTGAAGAAGCCACGACTGATGCGGAACTCACCACCATGTCATGGACAGAAATATACACTTTCCTCAAAGGTCAAAACAGAACCGCATCCATCAACAGAAACACCAAAGAAACACAAATTGATATCTTGCTGGATTTAGACGGAACCGGACAATCCGATATCCAAACCGGGCTAGGATTTTTTGACCACATGCTCACACAAATCGCCAAACACGGAGGAGTTGATTTGACCATCAATGTCAAAGGAGATTTAGAGGTTGACGAACACCATACCATCGAAGACACCGCCTTGGCCTTAGGTGCTGCATTCAAGCAAGCCCTAGGACAAAAAAAGGGCATCCAAAGATATGGATTCCTCCTGCCTATGGACGAATGCATCGCACAGGTCGCCCTTGATTTCGGCGGCCGTCCTTGGTGCGTTTGGCAAGCGGATTTCAAACGCGAAAAGGTCGGCGACATGCCCACCGAAATGTTCTTTCACTTCTTCAAATCGTTTAGTGATACCGCTCAATGTAACTTGAATATCCAAGTGGAAGGAGAAAATGAACACCACAAAATAGAATCCATTTTCAAGGCTTTCGCCAAAGCCATACGCATGGCTATCGCCAAAACCGGACCAGTCGGAATCCCTAGTACAAAAGGAGTTTTATAGTACGGTCGAATTCTATTCGAATAGACAAAAAAGTACCATGATCGCAATCATTAATTACGAAGCAGGCAATATCAAATCCGTAAAAAATGCCCTCAACCGCCTAGGAGCGGAAGCCATTGTCACGGAAGACATCACCGCCATCCGACAAGCGGATAAAGTAATTTTTCCCGGTGTTGGAGATGCTTCTTTTTGCATGAAAAAACTAAGAGAGAAAAAACTGGATGAGGAAATTAAAAAGCTAAAACAGCCCGTTTTGGGGATTTGCCTGGGTCTACAACTCCTTTGCGACCATTCGGAAGAAGGCAATACACCAGGACTGGGCATCTTCCCCAACCGGGTCAAAAAATTTCCGCAAGGAAACGAAAAGGTTCCGCACATGGGCTGGAACGACACCCAATTCGAAGACCTTCCACTCTTTCAAGGATTGGGCGAATGTTCGGATTTCTACTTCGTTCACGGCTATTATGCCGAACTCGGAGCGTTCACTACAGGTACGACCGAGTACATCCTACCCTTCAGTAGTTGCTTGCAAAAAGACAACTTTTATGCTGTCCAATTCCATCCGGAAAAATCCGGAACAGTAGGAGAAAACTTCTTAAAAAACTTTTTAGAAAAGATATAATTCAAACATGAAAATCATACCCGCCATTGACATCATCGACGGAAAATGCGTCCGCCTTTCACAAGGGGACTATGACCGCAAAACGGAGTACCATTCCGACCCCGTAACCGTAGCTCGATCTTTTGAAGAAGCTGGTATACAACACTTGCATTTGGTGGATTTGGATGGTGCCAAAGCCAAGCATATCGTCAATAGGAAAGTGCTTGAAAACATTTGTTCGCAAACCAATCTCCAAGTCGATTTCGGTGGCGGCATCAAATCGGAAGAAGATATCAAAATAGCTCTAGGAGCGGGAGCGAATCAAATCACCATCGGGAGTTTGGCGGCTAAACAGCCGGATTTATTTTTTCGATTTCTCGAAAAATACGGTGCGGATAAAATCATACTAGGAGCGGATGCGCGAAAAGGCAAAATCGCCGTGGACGGATGGAAGGAGTCAACGGATTGGGATGTCGAGGATTTTATTTCCGCTTTCGCGGAAAAAGGTGTCGAGTATGTCATTTGCACAGACATCGCCAAAGATGGCATGATGGCCGGCCCCTCCCTCCCACTCTATCAAAGAATCATGCAACGAAATCCGGACTTGAAACTTATCGCCAGCGGTGGTGTAAGCTCTATGGAAGATATCGCTGCCTGCACTTCCGCAAATATGTATGGCGCCATTATCGGCAAAGCGATATATGAAGGTGCGATACCACTCGAAAAACTTGCAGAATTATGCTAAAGAAAAGAATCATCCCCTGCTTGGATATCAAGGACGGAAGAACCGTAAAAGGAATTAATTTCCTAGGACTCCGAGACGCCGGCGACCCGGTAGAATTGGCCGCCAAATACGCCAAACAAGGAGCGGACGAATTGGTTTTTCTTGACATCACCGCCACCATTGAAAAAAGAAAAACTTTAATTGAACTGGTAGAGCGAATTTCGCATTATATCAACATTCCTTTTACAGTGGGCGGGGGAATTCGAACCGTTGAGGATGCGGCTGCACTACTCCAAGCGGGAGCTGACAAAATCAGTATCAATTCGGCAGCGGTAAAACGCCCGACGCTAATTTCCGAAATCGCCCGCCAATTCGGTAACCAATGTGTAGTTTTGGCCATTGACACCAACTATATTGCAAACCGATGGAAGGTATTTATTCACGGTGGTAAAACCGAAACGGATTGGCTGACTCTCGATTGGGCCAAAGAAGGAGAACGATTGGGAGCAGGGGAAATCCTATTGACATCCATGACCAAAGACGGCACCAAAAGTGGTTTTGCCGTTGACATTACCGGACAAGTCAGTGAGCAAGTCAATATTCCGGTCATCGCCTCCGGCGGTGCCGGAACAAAAGCTCATTTTACGGAAGTATTCCAAGCAGGAAAAGCGGACGCGGCACTAGCCGCCAGCATTTTTCATTTTGGCGAAATACCCGTACCGGAACTCAAACTATACTTACGTGAACAGGGAGTTCCAGTAAGATTGGCTATAAAAGAAAACATATGATAAACCATTCTTGAATCCTTTAGAAGCTGTTTGATTATAGAATTTTAATATGTTACAGGTTGTTTTCTTGTTAGATGAAGTTCATTTTTGAGCAAATAATCGAAGCTATGGACGTAAAAAGGCCTTGCACATCAATATTTTCAAAATAGCTTCCTAAACAAATTCATTTTTTATTATCAGGTAATTTTCCTATTTTATAAAAAATTCTCAACAATGGAAGGAGCAAAAAAATTAAGCAATATTCAATTGGAATTATTAAAAATATTCAGCTTTGATTTGAGTGAAGAACAAATCAAAGAAATCAAAGCATTATTATCCCAATACTTTGCTGATAAAATCACCTCACAAATCGATTCGTTATTCGAAGAAAAC
>JAHDCE010000247.1 GCA_020630045.1 Saprospiraceae bacterium
GCGAATTGGACGGCGGGGTCTCCCCCTCTTGTGTTATCCCAAAATATGGTGTTTCTGATTGTGCAGCTTCCGAAAGAAGTGGAAAGTCCTCCGCCGGAGCTATTCGCAGCATTGCCGAAGATGGTATTGTTCGTCAATACGTTCGTTCCATCATAGATATTTAAACCCGCTCCGCCGTTGGCGGTGTTGGAATGTACCACGTTGTTGTAAAAGGAAGTCGATGCGAAGTTGGAATTATACCCTCCGCCTCCGCTGTTCGCGGCATTGTCGTAAATGATGTTGTTCGCGATGACGTTCATCGTTCCATAATCGATATAAATACCTCCTCCGTTATTTTTTGATATGCCCGATCCATTTACGGTAATGGTACCGAAGCCGGGGTCGGCGGCGTTTCCTCCGGTAATTCCGAAACCGTCTAAAGTAATACCGAGATTACCGGTCGTTTGACCCGCTGAAAGGACTACGTGGTAGGTATTGTCCGAATTGTCCCCCGGTGTTCCGATATCACCGGAAAGGATAGACGTTTGAGCGGATAGGACACGGTCGGTCAAAAGTGCTTCCGTACCGGCGAAGCTACCATAAACTTTCACGCCGTCAGGAATGAAGAAGGTCACGTCACGAGGATCGGCGGGAGCGGCATTCCCGAAAGGGTCTTTACTAGGAACGTATGTCCCGGCAGCCACCCAGATTTCTATATTCGAACAAGCCACATCCAAGGCGGATTGTAGGTCGGTGAAGGCGTCCGTCCAGGAAGAACCGTCATTCGCTCCAGTGGCATTCAAGTCTACGTAAAGGACACCGCCGGCTGCTCCTCCTTGGAATTCGTAAGCGCCGATGTCTATAGCAATTCCCACTATTCTGATATTATTTCCTAAATCAAAGGGCTCACTATTTGCTGCACTTTGCCCGGCATCTATCGCGGGGGAACATCCGGTTAAACCGAAATCAGTCCCCGGATTGAGAAAAAGAGGATCGGCATCGGCGTTACCGCCATTATCAGTGAATCCCGCTCCTAGACTTAGTGAGCCATCAATGGTTCCATCATCAATTATATTATTATTGAGAAGGGCTGTTCCATCTCCATTATTCGTTAGTGCGGAAGTACCATTGTTCCAAAAGATATTATTATTCAAAGTTAATGTACCGGTAACCCCTGCACTGTATGAATTGTATATAGCACCAACATTGGTCGAAGAAGAATTGCCATAGAATGTACAATTGGTCACCTCTGGATTTGCTGAACCTGTTGTGACGAATCGTCCGATAGCGCCACCGTTATTTCCTATCGCCGAATTATTATTAAATAGTGAATTTATGATTAATGGATCTCCTGAGTCCTGATCGTAAATGGCACCGCCGATATTAGCTGCGGAATTACCGGTAAACTCGCATGATTTAATTGCGGTATTCACGCCCGGATAATAAATAGCACCTCCTGAACTTGCAGCGGTATTTCCTGAAAAGATACAATTGGTTAATGTTGAGTTATTTCCAAGGAAAGCGATGGCTCCACCATCATCATTCACTGTATTATTATTATTAAATACACAGTCCATTAAGTTTTGAGAAGTGTTCGCCGCATCACCAGAAGAGAGCGCACCTCCATCCTCAGTCGCCGAGTTAAAATCAAATGTCACTCGATTCCAAGTTGAGGATATTGTGCCGGGATTGGAATTAAACCCGAAATAAACAGCTCCTCCAAAATCAGCACTATTGGCCGAAAATGAATTGTCAGAAAAAACAGGATTCGCGGTTCCTGCTTCATTGACCGCGATTACCATACCACCTCCGATATTGGATACGGAGTTGCCTGAGAAAACACAATCCGCAATAATAATATTGGACAAGGCTCCATCCGAAGCTATCAAGGCGACTCCCCCTCCAAAACGCGATATATTCGAATCAAAGGTACAATTCCTGATTTCGGGACTCGCTTCCTTACCACTTCCCCTTGTATTTATATAAATACCTCCACCTGACTCCTTGTATCCATAAGTTGCGGGGTCGGTCAATTCAGATTTTCCATTTTGGACGGTAAATCCATCCAGCGTCATGGTTGAAGTAATATTTCCTCTAGACGAATTCCCATCGATATAAACAACTGAGTAGGAATTATCGGTGTCATCTCCTAGGATACCGATATCTCCATCAAGGATTGTGATATTCGTTTCCCAATCCCTTTGTGTCAGAGATGTTTCCGTGCCATTGAATCCACCGAAAATACGAATGTCCTTATTGATATAAAAGGTTTTTTCCCTAGGATCCGAACCGCCGCTTAATTCAATATCAAATTCGACGGTCGGGTAATAAGTGCCTTGCGCTACCCAAATCTCATTGCCTTCGCAAGTGGCATCTATGCCATCTTGTAAATCCGTGAATGCGTTCGTCCATGATGAACCGTCGTTGGCTCCGGAGGCATTGACGTTTACGTAAATGGGGTTGATATTGCTATTGACTTGTATATCATGGTTTTTACTTAATGCACAACCGTTGCCATCGGTCACATTGTATGTGATGGTATGAGTCCCTAGTCCTGCTGCAGCAGGATCGAATGAAGTGCCGCTTACTCCCGGTCCGGAGAAAGTCCCGCCTGCGGGTATGGCGATTAAGGAAATCGGGGTTTCATCAATACAAATATCCCTTTGGATTTGCAATTCGAGGGATGAAACCGTTAGTGTTACGGGTGTGGTCGTTTCGGAACAATAATCGGTACTGATAGTGACACTAATCTGATCGCCGTCATTCCAAGAAGACGAAGTATAGGTATCAGATGTACCGGATTGTACGGAAATTCCATTGACTAAAAAGTCATAAGTATTACCTCCGGAAGCCGTCAGTGTCAGTGCATCTCCCTCGCAAATGATAAAATCCGAATCAGAAGAAGAAAGCGTCAACAATGAAAGTTTTCTAATCCGGCCATTACTTTGATCGGTAATGTAAAGGTCTCCATTGGTATCAAGGGCTATATCCGTCGGTGCATTAAACTGACTCGTCGTTCCGAGTCCATCCGTATTTCCGGAGGAGCTTCCGGCTATGGTGGTGACATTGCCCCCTGAATCGATTTTTCGAATCTTATGATTATTGAAGTCTACTACATATAAATTTCCGGAAGCATCGCCTACAATACCACTCGGACGATAAAACTCGGCGCTTAGTCCCGGACCATCTGCAGTTCCTTGGGCGCCTGTTCCGGCTAAGGTGGTGACATTACCCCCTGAATCGATTTTACGGATCCTGTTATTCCATTCATCACAAACAAATATATCTCCTGAGGCATTGACGAACAATCCTATAGGTGAATTAAATTGAGCAACATTGGCAGACCCATCCAGGTATCCTTCGGTTCCTGAACCGGCAATGGTTGTCACATTCCCGGAAGGATCGATTTTCCTGATATAAGTCTGATTGCTACCCGCATTATGCTGGCTAACGTAAATATTTCCGGAAGCATCAATCGCCAGACTTTGGGGTGAATGAAACCGAGCTGCGGTTCCCAATCCATCTAGGGTACCGCTAACTCCGGGAGTTCCGGCAAAGGTCGTTACATTGGCGAATGGGTCAATTTTACGAATGACATGATTCCAGTTATCCGCCACATATAGATTCCCGGAAGCATCAAAAACCATTCCTTGAGGATTTCCGAAACGGGCGGAAGTTCCTGAACCGTCAAGATACCCTGCATTATTGATATCACCAGCAAACACGGTGCTGATTCCTGAAGCATCAACGGATTGGATGACATTAGCATCAAATACATGGCTTGCATAAATGGTGCCTCCCGGACTTATGGCAATTCCGTAGGATTGAAAACCACTTGTAGGATTGACCGTGCAAGTCAACCATTCTTCTACAAGGGCGCCTACAGTTACTTGAATATCTTGTGATGTATCGGTCGTACATCCGTTGGCATCAGTATAAGTGTAAGTGAGATTGAATGTTCCTGTTCCCGAAGCTGCCGGGTCGAATGTGTTGCCGGAGACACCGATTCCTGAAAATGTTCCGCCGGAAGGCGAGGCGGATAACGTAACCGGAGCAGAATTAGTGGAAACATCAACCGGGTCGGTAAAAAGCAAGGTTGCCCCCAGTACTTCTATGATGGTCGTATATGTATTTCCTCCTTGGGAATAGGTTATGGTATGTTGTCCCAACCCAGCGATTGAGGGATCGAAGGTATTGCCGGAAACGCCGGTTCCACTGAAGGTTCCCCCGGTCGGATAGCCTTCTAAGGTAATCGGCGAAGCATTTATACATAAATCATCCGGATCCACTATTCCGTTAGCAGGTGTAGGTTGTGTTTCAATAGATGAACATCCAGTGCCCGCATAATTCAAGGCATTAACGGCCAATCCGACGGAAGGACTAAATCTTGCGGTCAGGTATCTATAATCATCGCTGACATTGGTTGTCCAGGATGTAGAGACCGGCAAATCATTTAACAAAACGTAACTGACTTGGTCGGCATTTGCCGTTGTGCTCAAATCCACTTGGCCAGGCCCTTGGGCGATGATATCTTGGGATGTATTCGGATTCGCCAAAGAGAGGAAGTCAACGAACACACCATTGGCGGGATCGGAAATTGTGGTGCTAATCGTTTGGGGGGAGAACCCGGAGACATTACCAGAGTTGGAAATCAAGGGCGAAGAGAACTGATTCACGTTTTCGAAGGAAGCCGGGAACATATTGTATATGGCACCTGAGGAAGATAGTTGGGCGTTGATTTGGGGACCACTACCTAAATAGAGGTAATAAATACCAATTTCAAACCCATCACTATAACTGACGGCATTGGTTAGGGAACTGCCATTGTAAGAATAAACATTTCCTGTATTCTGACCTGCCGCCATTAGGACGAGCATCCTGTCATTTCCTTCCGGAACGATGAAAAAATCGCCGATGACACATTGTGCGGATGCGGTTCGGGAATTGACTAAAAGGATAAGTCCCAACAAAACTATTCCCGAAAGGGGAAGTGAAATTTTGGAAAATAGTCCATTTATTGTTTTGTAAAATTCTTTCATAATTCCGGATTTTGATCTGGAAAATTTTGTGTTCGTTTGTTACTCTTTGTCTTCCTCTTCAGTTTTCAACTTGGGGATGGTGATACTTACTTCTTGGGTCAAATCGCTTTTTTTGCCGTTTTCATAAATGACCATCAAAGCGTATTTATAGGTTTCTTCTCCTTCTATTTTCTTGTCGAAATAGGATGGTGTTTTGGATTTCATCTGAATGAGTCTTTCCATAGGACCATCACCGGTACTACGATAAATGATGAAGCGGTATTCCATTTCGGAAAGCGGTTTTTCGGTCGGTGGTGTGAATGTCCAATTCAAGGAAACCCGTTTTGTTTTTTCATCGAAAGCGGCATTCATCGCACTTCCTCCACCGATATCTTTTGTGTAGGAGCTCCTTCCTTTCAGGGGCAAGGCATATTCGGAGTAAAGTCCGGCATCGTCCAGTGCCCTGATGGTATAGGCGTAAACCTTTTCGAACTCAATATTGCCATCTAAATATTGTCTAGTATCGTTCGCCGTGATGGAATCCAATAGCGTCCAATCTTCGGCGTCTTGTTCCTTTTTGTACAGCAAGTGGGCGACGACATCATCACTGGTACTGGGTGTCCAGTTCAGTTGAATCCCTTCTTCGTCGGATAGCGGTTGTGCGAGGACGGGGGTTGTGGGGGGGATGATATCGGGGCGTTCGACCTTGATTTCTTTCGAAAATTCGGATTGGTTGTAGCGTTCGTCCATGGCTATCACTTTGTAGTAGACCGCCTCATTTAGTACGTTAAGCGCGAGTGTGTCTTGGAAGAAATTATAGATTTGGGTGTCTTCCGTCAATTGAGAGAACTCATCATTTTTGTTGTTGGCGAAATAGACTTTATACCCTTTCAAATCTTTTTCTTTTCCATGATCCCATAAAATAGTCACCACACCCGTAGTATCATTGATGAGATATTTCAAGTTTTCGGGTGGAGCCGGAGCGATGGAATCCACCTGTGACAACAGTACTGGGACAGAAGAAGATCGATTTCCATTAATATCCACTGAAGCGACTTTATAGTAGTAAGACCTGTCCGGTGAAAACTCCGCTTTATGTGTGTAGGTTTGAGCTGTGGAGCCTAATACCGGTGAAATATCCTTAAATGAAAAGTCCGCAGTCGAACTACCTTCCATCACAATATACCCCTTGAAATCGTCTGGTTGGGGAACTTGTGCCCAAGTAATAACGACCGTACCTTCATCTGTTTGTTCGGGTTTGTTGATGACCGGGGGCGGCGGCGGTGTCAAATCTATTCCTTGCCCCACAACGGTCGTCCAAGGGCTGAGTTCACCGAAATCGTTCAATCCCCTAATCCGATAGGTATATTTCTTATAGTTCGCTTCTAAAGAATCCCTGTAGAAATAATTTTCACCGTCGCTACTCGCCTTTCCGAAAACCAAAGGTGCTAAATTCAGGGGTTTAAAATTAGAACTGCCCGAATCAGATTTTTCGATGTA
>JAHDCE010000248.1 GCA_020630045.1 Saprospiraceae bacterium
AGCACGGAATCCCTGTTGGATTTCGCCATGTCGATGGACTTCGATCAGCGATATTTGGATTTCCATTATCGGTCGCAGCACCCATACCTGATCGACTTTTCCAACCAAGCATTTTACAAGGGGAGATTGTGTCCTATGCCGACCCGTTTTGAGTACACGCCGATCCAATTCTTGCCGGTCAATGGTGTTTATCAAGACAATGTGAACCAAGATGAAGCGGAAGCGGTATTAAATATTCTCCGCAACAATGTCAAGTCGGATGAACTCGGTAATTATCCGTCCGTAGGCATCGCTACATTCAATATCAAGCAACGTGATTTTATATTGAGTTACTTGCGTGATGTCGCCAATAGGGACAAGAATTTCGCTCAAAAAATGACCGCCTTGGAGGAGTCCGGCCTATTCGTCAAAAACTTGGAAAACATCCAAGGGGACGAACGCGACATCATCATCATTTCAACGACCTATGGCCCGGACCGGCAAGGGAAGTTCAGGCAACTATTCGGCCCCATCAATTTGGATAAGGGATATAAATTGTTGAACGTAATCATCACGAGAGCCAAGTTCAAAGTATTTGTCTGTACATCGGTTCCGTCCAATTATTACAACAATTACAAAATCCACCTAGAAGAAGAAGGAGCCAATAATCGCAAATCGGTTTTTTATGCTTATTTGGCTTACGCCAAATCGGTATCCGAAGGAAGTGAAGACGCCCGTCAATTGATATTGAATACCTTGGCGGAAAACAACAAGTCCTCATTGACAGAAATCGAACCTTCGGACAGTATCGCCAATAATACTTTCGAAGGTGTGGTCTATCGGATATTAAAAGAAAAATTTCCGGAAGCGGAAATAGATATGTTCCACCGTTACGCCGGCTTCCCGATGGATATCTTATTCCAATATGAAGAAGGAGCGGACGCCGCGCCCATCATCATCGAATGCGATGGTGCGAAGGAACACATGGAAGAGGAAGCTTACCTCAGGGACATATACAGGGAACGGATGCTCACCGCCCAAGGATTTATTTTTTATCGGATTTGGTCTACCAACTGGTGGAGAAACCACGACCGCGAGGTGGAAAAATTGGTGCGATTCATCCAAAAGTCCAAGGAGGAAACCAAGGGACTTTCCGACAAGCCCGGCCTACTTTTCGTTACGGACGATTTGGAATGGTTCGAGCCTTCCGAAGCGCCGGCCGCCGCACTTGATACCACTGCCAAAACAAGCTCCGATACACTGCCCGAAGAAGGAGAAAAGCCGGTCTTTATCTCCTTGGAATCCGTAGTGACTTTGAAGCATACCCGCACCGGGAAAACCATCAAACTCAAAGCCACCGAAGACAAAGAATTGGCGTCGCAAAAAAAGGAAGGCATCCACTATATCGAACTGGATTCGCCCTTGGCGAAATCCATGATCGGGCACGCTTTGGGAGATATCATTAAAGCCGGAGCCTTGGAAAATTACTACGAAGTCATCGAGGTGGATTGATACCTTTTTAGCACTTGGTCGACATTTATCCCTTCCGGTAAGGCACCGAACATCTGTCCCGCATTTTTATTCAAACGGGCCAAGCAGAACGTTTCCGCCACGGGAGATTCTATTTTTAGCAATTGTGCGGCTTGGAATGCTAGCGCCAACCGCTCTGTATAATAGCGGGCCATGCTTTCGCTGATGTCTTTTCCTCGAAGGTCGGATTTCAGCCGGTTTAAATTCTTATCATACATCGGATGCAAACCGAAGGCGGTTTGCAATTCGTCCAAAAACGCTCCTAGGGCCGCCGGTGATTTTCGGATGGCTCGGATGACATCCAGACATTGTACGTTTCCACTGCCTTCCCATATCGCATTGACCGGCGCTTCCCGGAGTAGTCTGGGCAGTATGGATTGTTCGACATAACCATTTCCGCCGTGGCATTCCATGGCTTCCGCCAAAAGGTGGGTTGCCCGTTTGGTAATCCAATATTTGCCGATAGGCATCAATAAACGCAACAAGAGTTGCTCTTGCCCATCCGTCATGTTTTCCAAGCAATGGGCGGCTCGCTCTGTCATCGCCAAAGCCGCTTCTGATTCCATGCATAAATCCGCAGCCACATACCTCATCAAAGGTTGGTCGATCAATGTTTTTCCCATCACCGAACGATGCGAGATATGATGCATCATCTCCGTCACGCCCCTTCGCATTAGACCGGATGATCCTATCATACAATCGTACCGGGTCATCGCCACCATTTCTATAATGGTCGGAACTCCACGACCTTCTTCTCCGACCAACCAAGCGAAGGCGCCATTGAACTCCACTTCACTCGATCCGTTAGAGCGGTTCCCTAATTTATCTTTGAGTCTTTGGATATGAAAACCGTTCTTTTTACCCTCCGGTGTCCAACGAGGCAAAAGGAAACATGACAATCCCCTGTCCGTATAGGCGAGAACGAGGAATGCATCGCTCATCGGCGCCGAACAAAACCACTTGTGTCCGGTAATGGCATAAGGTTGACCCGGGCCGTTTTCTCCTAGCGGCTTCGCATAAGTTTTATTGGCCCTCACATCCGTTCCTCCTTGTTTTTCGGTCATCGCCATACCGATGGTCAATGCCGTTTTTTCATAATAGGGGATATCCCGTCCGTCATAATCCGGGCAAGTGATTTTAGATAGCCATTCTTCAGGATTCGGGAAATGATTTTTAATCGCAGGCACACAAGAGAATGTCATGGTCAAAGGACAAGAAGATCCCGCTTCGTTTTGGGTATGCATGTAGGACAAGGCCAATCTCGCGAACTGGCTCCCTTTCCGGGGAATTCTCCAAGGGAGGCTGTGTACTTGTGCCCTTGTCGCCGCTTGCATAATGTCATGATAAGCCGGATGGTATTCTACGAAGTCGATTCGGTGTCCGGTTCTATTGTGTGAATGGAACTCGGGGTGGTGTTTGTTTGCAAGGAACCCTTTCTCGATCCACTCTTTGCTTCCTAGGAGCCGACCATACGAACGGACGTCTTCTTCCGCCCACTCCGCTTGGTTTCTGGTCAACATTTCCCGTAAGGGAATATCAATATCGAATAAATTGAAATCTTGGAGCGGATGCACTTGATTGAATACTTTGTGTGTGGCCATTTTTAAATTGTTTGCACCAAAAATAAGGGATTATTCATCGTTATAACATAAATGAATTTACCATGAAGAAAAAAATGATTTTCCTGTTCTTTATCCTTGGAACTTGCCTAGGACAAATACATGCCCAGCTAGATGAATTCAAGATATATGACAATGGTTTGATGTATGATGAGTCAACCATGAGTCAACTCCATATCATAGTCGATTCATTGAATTTGAAATACAAAACTTGCGACTTGACGAAGGAGTTCAAGGGAATGGAACAAGGTCGGGCGATTTATTTTTATCTCGAAGGCGAGGGTGTGAAAGAAGCGGCGAAAGACTTGGAAAAGGGAATGTCCATCGACCGATTGTCTTCAAAATACCCGGACTCCGAAATTTTGGAAGATCGATTGGTCGTGGTAGAAAGTTATGGAATGGGGGAAGGCAAAACGAGACTTACATATCAAGAAGTTTCTCTTTCGGGAAGATATGGAGAGGAAATTAGTTTTGACTTGGAAGAAGGAGAATCCGGGGATTTAGTCAATCAGGATACTTGGGTTGTTAAGTACACCCCTGATAGTAAACATTACAAAGAGTACGTGGAAGGTTTTTATTTTAAGAAAGGCACCGGATATCCGAATATTTCACCGAAATACTCCGCTATGATACAGTATGTGGATTGTATGGTAGATACCACTACATTAATTATGAAGGAGGACGCCGAAAGCGGTGATGTGAATTTGCCTGTGAATTACCAAAACTTATCCGTTGATGAAAAGAAATCCTTATTGGATACGATGAGGAATACGATTGTCCGTGGTTTTTGTAGCCAAGATTCACGTCCTAGGATGCATGCCCGAAATATCGCTATCGTTGCAGCGGAAACCGCTACTTGGGAAGTCTTCCTACGTGCTCATCTCAATGTCATGAATGACTATTTTCCAAGAATGTCAGATGGCAGTTATGCTTGGGGAAAAAGGAAAACATATTTGCGTGAATTGGAGGAATTGGGTATCAATACCCCCGATTTGATTTTGGGTTCCATTCTTCGTGCCGAAGATGTTTCGGAGAAACATTATTTTAGCAGTATTCGTAGGATAGGGCGTGCCATGGCCGATGCCAAAGATACCGATGTTTACAAGAAGAAGCTACTTGAAATGATGGGGGATGATGGTCTGGATGATTACAATCGGGTGTTGATGTTCTACTTGGCCGCCGGTTTTGTAAGTCACCTTGATGAAGATGTTTCTGAAGAAAAACGGCAAGCATTTTTGAAGGAATGCATTCCCATACTTCCCGGATATTTGTCGGCTCAAGCCTTGGAGGGGTTGAGGGAGTGAATGTTGTTTGTTTCGGAATTCCATTGAACATGAAAAACGAATTTTTAAAATCATAAAATCACTTTTCATCCATTGCCTTCAACAGCTATTCGTTCAAAAAATATAGATTTGGAATTTTCGGTATACCTGATGGAAAGAGAATTGTATGATATGAAACGGGAAACCAAAAAAAACAGCCGTTCGAAATCCATTCGAACGGCTGTTTTACATAAATTTCGATACATCGAAATTATTTCACTTTATCCACGATGGCTTTAAAAGTGTCGGGATGGTTCATCGCCAAATCCGCAAGTACTTTACGATTCAATTCGATGTCGCTTTTAGAAAGCTGGTGCATCAATTTTGAATAAGTCGTACCGTGAATACGAGCTGCGGCGTTGATACGTACGATCCACAAACGACGGAACGCGCGCTTTTTGTTGCGGCGGTCACGATATGCATATTGTAGACCTCTTTCGACAGCATTTTTAGCAACGGTGTAAACCTTGCTACGGGCACCCCAGTACCCTTTGGCCATCTTCATGATTTTTTTGCGTCTTCTTTTTGACGCTACGTGATTGACTGAACGTGGCATTTGAAATGTTTTTAGTCCGATACAGGGAATCGCATAGATTCTTCAAAACCTGCATCCTCGTTAAAAATTAAATGATTAGATACACAACAAGTTTCTAACTCGCTTCGCATCTCCTTTTGAAAGGATTCCGGCTTGTCTGAGGCGGATCTTTTGCTTCCGGCTTTTCTTCCGCAACAAGTGGCGGGCGTTGGCCTTGAAGTACTTGATCTTGCCTTTGCCGGTAACCTTGAAACGCTTCTTCGCACTTGAGTGCGTTTTCATCTTAGGCATGGCGTTTTCCTTTAAGTGTTTAAAAATAGGGTGCAAATATAGGGGAATATTCCGGAATCCGGTGGGAAAGTCCAATGTTATTGAGAAAAGTTTTCAAGGAGACCACCCCGCTTCATTTTTCCTTTAATCTTTTACGATTTCAGCATTTTTTAAGATGTAAATCATATGCTGGACATCCTCGTCATTGAGGAACAACGTACCGCTAAAAGTGATGATGGCATCTTCCTCGAAGGAAGTGTGCGCTTCCACGGTCATCACATCCATTACGGATTCAGGGCCGGCACCTCCGCAAAAAAAGCAAGTGGACATCGGATTGGATGAAATGATGTGCAACTTGCCATCGTCTTCCGAAAGCGGCAACACATAACCTTTGATATGGACTCGCTGTTTGTCCAGTTTGTGCAAGGAGGGATGAAAAACGGGGTAGGGAATCAAGGTGTCGACTTCTTCATTGTAGCGATCTTCATAAATGACCTTGCCTAGCATTTGCCAATCAATGACAATATGGTCGTCCTTCCATTTGTATTCGGATGAATCCATGTCGATGCTGTCCTTGTCAGGAATCGTCAGGTCGATGGAGGGCTCGGGGCGATTGGCCAACTCGGCGGCGATACTGTCCTTGACTTCCGACGCTACGGATGTTGTTTTGTTCTCATGGTCGCAAGAGAGCAAAAAGAAAAAAGAAATTCCGCAAATGAAATGGATGATTTTGTTCATGTATCGCCGTTTCCGGCAAATATAAAAAGAATAGGATTGAGATGGAATGATTAGTTGTGTAGCGGTGTGGATTCTTCACCGGCCTCTATCGCATTTGAGTAGTTCAATTCCGATTCCGTTTCGTTGACCCACAAGACACGATAGTGGGCTCCCGCTTGCGCGGAAATATTTTCGTCGGACATATAAGGGGTATATCCTTCCCCTCCCTTTGCAGGAATAATTTCGAGGGTTTCATATGTCAATCCGCCGTCTAGACTTCGTTCAATATGAAAAGAGCCGGGCATGACCTCGTCCTGGGTATTCCACATCAATTGAATTTGGCCTTCCGTTTGAATGAAGTCCAAGTTTTTAACGACTGATTTGTGTTGTGGATGTGTCGGATTGTTGTGTCCGGATATAGTAGGGACTAAAAATCCGAAGGAGATAATGGTGGTTAGAATGAAGTACTTGAGCATGGTGGTTGGTTGTAGAGCGGCACAAAGGTAGTGAAAAAGAGCGGGTTG
>JAHDCE010000249.1 GCA_020630045.1 Saprospiraceae bacterium
ATAATATACCGACTCCAATGAAAGTGGGAGCTTCCTTAGTCCATCGCCAAAAGTTTGGCAAAGTGGATTGGGTATTCGGATCTACTGGATATTTGAATTATAGCCATATTAAAAACGCCCGCGACAACAAACTTCGTTTTACGAATAAACTGCGATACAGGATTACAGATAGCCTTTCCGTAGGAATGTATTCAAATGTCAATATCGGAAATAGTAATACTGTATTCTTGTGGCAGCTACAAGATGAAGATACTGGAGAACAAGTTCCTATTCCGAATTATATCGGAGATCCCGGCAATATGACCAGCTCAAAAGTATTGAGGTTTAATATCGATCCTTTTGTAAATTATTTTGATAAAAGGGGAGGACGTCATAAATACAATGGTCGCTATTTCCGAGTTCGAAATGAGAATGCGAACGACCAAGGAAACTTCTCCGACCTTTTTTACAACGAGTACCAATACCAGCGTAATATCGAAGCCATTGATATGGTAGCGACCGCAGGTATCGTTTCAACGAACACAGTTGTAGAAGGTGCCTTATATGGTGATACCACTTTTGTTGCTAATAATGTTGCGGCTTACTTGCAATTGGATAAGAAATTCTATTTCAATAAAGATGATGATTCCAAGAATGTATTAAATGTATCCGGTGGGTTCCGTTACGAATTTAACCGCTTGACTGGGCCAAAAATTATTGAAAAAGATTTTGATGACAATGGTGATTATATCCCCGGGTCAGGTATTATCCTGGAAGAGCAAACTGCTCAAGAGTCAAAGCCCGTATTCCGTTTGGGATTGAACTATAAGCCGGCTGAATTTACTTACATCAGAGCGTCCTTTGGACAAGGGTATAGATATCCGTCCGTCGCCGAAAAATATATCACGACGACTGTGGCAGGACTCCCTATTTTCTCTAATCCGAATTTGGAATCGGAGACCGGTTGGAGTGCTGAGTTGGGAATCAAACAAGGATATCGTATCGGAGGAAAATTCGAAGGATTTGTTGACGTATCCGGTTTCCTTTCTCAATATCAGAACATGATGGAATTCAATTTGTCAACCGAACCCGGAAAATTCGGTTTCCAATCTCAAAATGTGGGTAACACCCAAATATTAGGATTTGAAACCAGTATCGCAGGGCGAACAAGTGATGCTCGTTTCCCTACTCAAATGTTATTGGGTTATACTTATATCGATCCCAAGTTCCAAGAGTTCGAAGATATTGATGAATCGGTACCTACCAACCCGGCGGATTTAACGGAAGGGCAATTGAATGACTGGAACTCGACAGCGGATGAGAATATTTTGAAATACCGCTCTAGGCACTCTTTGAAATTCGATATCGAAACCAAATTCAAAATGATAACACTCGGTATAAATATGGTTGGAAATAGCAAAATCGTTGCGATTGACCGCCTATTGGATCAATTGACATACCGAGGAGATTATGTCGGAAATTATGATGTCGGATATTTGGTGTTCGGTGCTCGTGCCGCTTATCATATCACCGATCAAGTCAGGTTGTCTCTAGTAGGAAAGAACTTGTTGAATACTGAATATTCAGCTCGCCCGGGACAGTTGGAACCACCAATGAGTTGGTCGCTTCGTTTAGATGCGAAATTCTAATTTTCCTATATAATTATAGCTGAACTTTTTTCCTTTCGGAAAATGAAAACAGCCGATTCTTATTTTAATATGAATCGGCTGTTTTTACCTTTGTCACTGGAATAGTTAATAGTTAATTTCACTTTTCACTAATAAAAAACATTGTCCAAAACCCGTCTCATATCACAATATATCAAATACTACTTTCGTGCGAAGACGAGGTATAGTATCCACTCTCCATTTGTATATGAATTTTGCGAAGATGTATTGGATGACGAAGACCAATTTTACGATTTCCGAAACATCGAAAATGTGCGCAAAGGTTTGCTTAAGTCTACTAAGGAAATAGAAGTGACTGATTTCGGTGCAGGATCCCATGTCAACAACAATAAAAAACGGAAAATAAAAGATATTGCGAAGTCTGCATTGTCTCCTGCCAGCCAATGTCAAATCTTGTTCAAGATGATTCATCGGTATCGCCCTGAAACCATGTTGGAATTTGGTACTTCCCTAGGAGTAGCTGCTCTTTATCAAGGACTTGTAGGAATAGGTGCTCAATTCGTTACCCTAGAAGGTTGTCCGAATATTGCAGGAGTCGCACAGTTCAATTTTAATGTGATGAAAGCCGATCATATTGAATTAATGACCGGTAGATTCGAGCAGACATTGCCCTTGGCAATTCAACGGCTCAAGCGGTTGGATTATGTCTTTTTTGATGGCAATCACAAGAAAGAACCCACCCTTGCTTATTTCAATACTTGCCTTCCTTACGCACACGAAAATAGCATATTCGTATTTGATGATATTTACTGGTCGGAAGGGATGACCGCCGCTTGGGAAGAAATTAAAAAACACCCGGACGTTACCTTGACTATAGATTTGTTTTTTATGGGTATCGTATTTTTCCGTAAGGAAAATAAAGAAAAACAACACTTCACTTTAATTCCTTCCAAATTGAAATTTTGGGATCGCCGGTGGTGATTCACAGCTCATAAACCCCACCCAATTTTTTACCGATAACATCCATTCCGAATTGAGATTCCGCGTAAGCGGAAATGTATGATTTGTCATATGCTCCCTTACGGGAAATCACTTTTTTTATCGCGTTATAAAGTTGCTCTTCATCATTAGAAGAAATCAATTCTCCGAGTTTTGAGTTGGTAATCATTTCTCGTATTCCGCCGACATCGGTAGCGATAACCGGAATTCCGGAAGCGAAAGCTTCGATGATTACGCAAGGCAAGTTTTCATAATGGCTGAATAAAACGAATGCATCTGCATTCCGCATGGCTTCAGCCACTATTTCCGCAGGTTGTTGTCCGTCAAATACCACTTGATTTTCAAGTCCTAAATATTGGGATAAGGAAATGAACTTTTTCTGGTCCGAACCCCTGCCGATAAACCGATGTTCGAAGTCGATTCCTTCATTTTTCAAACGTGCGAGTACACGTAAAATACCCGAAATATTTTTGTGTTCATCCAGCATCATAGCTACTGTAACCAAAGAAATCTTTCCTGCGTTTCTATTCCCCGGAAGGGGAGAAAAGAAAGAAGTGTCCACCACATTGTGAATGGTTTGATAGCGGTTGTTCAATCCTAAACTTCGCATGGCCTGTCCCAAATCGTCCGAAGCCGGGCAAATACAAGAAGCCGCGCGGATGACCCGCTTCAAACACCACTTTCGAAACCCCGAAGGACGATGGTCGGATTTGCCGGGAGCAGGGGAGAGGTAACCCGTCCAATGTTCGGTGATGATATAAGGAATCCCCTTGGTGAGTTTCAAAAAATAAGCGAATAATCCCGTTCGTAACAGGACGGTCGCATGTACCAAATCAAAAACTCCCAGTTCTCGTGTCATTCGGCGGAAGCCGCGAGATATACAGCGGAAATATTGGATGAATTTCAGGGCTTTATCCAAGGACGGAATTCCCGTGATTTCTTTAGCATAAAAATAAATGTACTCAGGGAGACCTTCATAGGTAGAAACGGATTCTTCTATCTTCCACCCCTTGACCGAAGAGTCGGATTCAGCATGTAATACAGCGACATCGGAATAGGGGAGAGCGGCTAATGCATGACGCCTGACGAATATCCCCGCCGAGCTATAATTCCGGGTCGGATACCATTTGGAAATGATGAGCACACGCTTTTTCATATCCAATTACTTGCCCTTTCCCTGAAGTAAAACCAAAATGGTATAAATCAATATTTTCACATCCAATGCCAAGGACATGTTTTCGATATAAAGGATGTCGAATTTCAACCGTTGTACCATTTGATCGACATTCGAAGCATATCCGTACTTGACTTGACCCCAAGAAGTAATACCGGGACGGACTTTTAGTAGTTTGGGATAATGTGGGGCACGTTCCGTAATCAGGTCGATATAATACTGCCGTTCGGGCCTAGGGCCGACGATGGACATATCCCCTTTCAATACATTCCAGAGTTGGGGCAACTCGTCCAGCCTCCATTTGCGCATAACCGCGCCCCAAGGCGTACAACGGGGGTCATGGTCGCTTGACAACTGGGGCCCATGCTTCTCAGCATCCGTATACATCGAACGGAATTTGATGATATTGAATGGTTTTCCGTGTAATCCGATCCGCTTTTGGGTGAAGAAAATAGGACCCTTGGACGACATGCGTACACGGAGAGCGATATAAAGCAGCAAAGGGGTCAATAGAAGCAGCATAAGTCCACAAACCACGACGTCGTAAAGTCGCTTCACGACTTTTTGCCATTTGGGCATCAACTCTTGTTGGATTTCTATAAGAACCGCTCCATAGACATGCGTCATTTTGACTGAGCCTAGTAAAATATCGTACATGTCAGGTATGATTTTTATCAACACCTGCTCATTGAATGGAAACAAAGCGTTGAGAATCGATTTGAGTTTGTCGTGCTCCGAAGTTTCTATGGCGATGACGACTTCCTCGACTTCGTGTTCCGTTACGATTTCGTTCAATTCGCGGATATGTCCCAAACAAGGCAAGTGATCCGCCAATACGCCTCCCTTGGCACCGTTCGCGTTGGCGTATCCGATGAATTCGTAGCCTAGACCATACCTCCTTGATGTAATATCAGTGTATAATTCCGCAGCTTTTTCATTACTACCGATGATAACGGTTTTATAGGTGATTTTCCCACCTTTCAAGCGTTGTTTTGCCATCATGAGTATGGCCATCCGGACGAAGGCGGTGATGAGAAAATGCAGTCCGAAGAGGACGAAAAACGAACGGTAATAAGTCGTATAATTGTAAACGACATCATCCAATACCAAGGCGAAAAACAAAAATATGACACCGATAAAGGAAAGGAAGAAAGTGCGGATTAAAGTGGATAGCCGCGACAGCCGGTAGATGTCGGCATATTTATCGAACAACGAATAAAACAAAAACCATCCGATAGGAACCAACAATAGGCCGGCGTGCAGATTGGAATCTTGGAAAATTTCTTGGGAAAACGGAATCTTTTCGATGTAAACCTTGCGGTACAAAAAGAAGCACAACCATGCTACGGCCGCCGAAACGAAATCCGCCATGATATAAAATAATGTGTGTCGTCTTCTCTTCCTGAACATACTCTTAGTCCTTGTCCAATGCTCCCAGGCGTTCGTCTATTTGTGTGATAATTCGATGAGCGGTATCCAAGGCCCGCAAACCGTCCGACAAAGGTACTTGTATAGGCGCTCCTTTCAAAACACTATCTGCGAATGCTTCAAGTTCTTCTTGTATGGCATTGCCTTCCCGGATGTCGGGCATTTGTATGTTGATGTATTTTTTTCCTTCCGGAATTTCCAAGGGGATGCCATCCCCGTCATCTGTGATGTTGATGATTTGGGTTTGTTTTTCCAGAAAGTCGATACTGATATACGCATCTTTTTGGAACATCCTCATTTTTCTCATCTTTTTCAATGAGATACGGGATGCCGTAAGGTTGGCTACACAACCGTTTTCGAATTCGATACGGGCATTGGCGATATCGGCTGATGGGCTGACAACGGGTACACCGTTCGCTTGTATGGAAATAATGGGTGAATCGACCCAATGGAGAATAATGTCCAAGTCGTGGATCATTAGGTCTAGGACGACGGAAACATCCGTTCCCCTCGGATTGAAGGGGGAAAGCCGGTGGACTTCGATGAATTTTGGGCTTACGGGAAATTCCCGCAAAGGCTTTAATGCAGGGTTGAATCGTTCGACATGTCCGATTTGCACCAAGGAATTCGTTCCTTGCACCATCTCCACCAATTTTCGAGCTTGTTCTACCGTCTGAGTCACGGGCTTTTCTATAAAAACGTGTTTGCCCGCTTGGATGGCCGCTGCCGCAATGTCAAAGTGGTGACTGGTAGGTGCCACCACATCAATGGCATCACAATCTTGTATAAGTGATGGTAAGTCCGGATAGGATTTTAGACCAGTTTCGTCTTTTATTTTTTGACTTTGTTCCTTGTCGGAATCATAAAACCCGACAAGGTCGAAACAACCGGCTTGTTGTAGGCAACGGATATGGATTCGGCCGAGATGACCGACACCGACAATACCAATTTTTAGTTTCATCATGAGTGCGGAATGCGATTCACAATGATACGGAAAAGCGGTAATTACAGTATGTTTAAATTTCGATGATTGTGTGAAAGAGAAGAAATTTTTGCCGGATTAGGCAAAAAGCACGAATGATGTCATAACATCGGTGAAGCTTGAAGCCAATGTATAGGATTAAATCTGGCTATTGTAACCAAATTCTTCGAACTTTAAAGATGCTAGTGGGGATGCCAAACAACACAAAATGAAAAGATCTTTTGTGCCTTAGTACACTGTAAACAAAGTAAGTTAAAGAATTGAGAACAAGATTTTGTCATGA
>JAHDCE010000250.1 GCA_020630045.1 Saprospiraceae bacterium
CTTAGCATTTCAAACATTTGGGGGATATGAACACAAATCAATTGGGGGGAAGATTTTCATCATTGTTATTATTTTTATTGATGTCCACTGTTCTTTGGGCACAAGATCCCCATTATTCACAATTCTATGCGGCTCCTACCCAAACCAATCCTGCGTTGAATGGTATTTTTCCCGGAAAGATTCGGGTTACGGGGAATTACAGGAACCAGTGGTCTAGTATTTTGGGCGGTTCAGCTTTTCAAACATACGGCGCTTCATTTGACACTCGGTTCAACACCCTCAATAATGATTATTTCTCCTTGAGTATCAATTTTTTGAAAGATGTAGCAGGAGACTCTAATTTCAATATGACAAGGGCAGGAGTCGGCGTTTCTTACATGAAACAAACCGCAGGTGTAAACTACAGTAGCAATGCCCACTATATCATATTAGGGTTTCAGGCGGGTTTTGGACAACATGGCCTGGATTGGAGCCGGCTCAGTTTCAGTTCACAGTTTGACCAAGGAACAGAGCTATTCGACCCCGATGCTTTGACCGGAGAAACTTTTGGTGTAGAAAGCATTACCTATCCCGATTTGAATACCGGATTCCTTTGGTTCGCTACATTTGGTGACAATATGAGCGTGTATGCAGGTGCCGCCTTATATCACATTTTAGAACCCAATGTTTCTTTTTTTGAAACAGAATCAGAGAACTTGTATCGGAAATATATGGTGCATGCCGGTGGAGAAATCGGCTTCAATAGCAACCTGAGTATTTTGCCCGCATTTTTAATCAGCGTTCAGGGTCCTTCGTACAAAACAAACCTAGGAGCAAATTTCAGATACACCAATCGCGACTGGAACGAGTTGGCCCTTCGTGCCGGATTGTGGACAAGATTGGTCAATGGCGTCGATAGCGGTTTTAACAATGACGCCCTTATTTTTACAACAATGCTTGAGCTGGAAAGGCTGTTGGTCGGCATCAGCTATGATGTAAATATGTCCTCCCTCAGAGATGCTTCGAATTCACGTGGTGCGTTTGAGTTGTCCATTTCATACATTCATCCGGAAGAGAAGCGTTTCAAAATGAAATGTCCTAAATTCTAATCTTTTATGGACTGGTCGGATTTGATGATTTCAAAAATCCGCCTGCTGGCTCCCTTACTTCTTTGAACAAATGAGATTGAGGCTTCTCCGGCCTGATTCCGTTCTTTGTCGGACTCAGTTAAAGCAGCTACAACTTCGCTCATTTCAAATGCATTCCTAACGTCAAATCCCCCTCCACTTTTTATTAATAATTTTCCTTCAGGAAATTTATCGTGTTTTGGCCCGAATATCACCGAAATACCCGCTGCTGCAGGCTCTAGAATATTGTGGATGCTTTTCCCAAAACCACCTCCTACATAAGCAAAATCACCCCAAGGGTACAGACTGGAAAGCAAGCCAATATTGTCGATAATCAAATGATTTTCGCTTCGTTCAAAATCGTAACTTGAATATTTTTGCACCTTGTTTTCAAATCTAATTGAAATTTCTTGAATTCTTTTCGTACTAATATCATGAGGAGCGATTATTATTTTTAAATCATCAAATGATTTTGAAATAGTATGGATCATTTTTTCATCTTCTCCCCAAGTACTACCACAAATCCAAACGAGTCCCCCACCCTTTTTAAAATGTGAGATAATCCCTAATTCATCTTTATATGGTTCGATTCCGCCTACTCTATCCATCCGAGTATCTCCTTGGACAGAAACATTTTTACAACCAATGTTTTCAAGTCGTGTTACCGATTCCTCATCAATGGTGAATATTGCATTAAAATGCAATAATATTTTTCTCAAAAAGCCACCAAATGGTGAGAAATAAACCTGATTGCTCCTAAAGTGTGCACTGATTAAATATATCGGGATATTATTTTTTTGGATTTGATTTATGTAATGATACCATAAGTCATATTTCACAAAGATGGCCAACCTGATATTAATTGAAGACAGAAAAAAAGAAGCGTTTCGAGCAGTGTCTAATGGCAAATATAAAACCGCATCCGCCTTGGAATAATCGCTACGAATAGAATATCCACTCGGTGAAAAAAAAGTCAATAATACTTTAAAATCAGTTTCGTCATAAAAAAGGTCTATCAGGGTTCTTCCTTGTTCGAATTCCCCAAGAGATGAACAATGAAACCAAACCCATTTATCATCCGGTAAGTCCGCTACGTTTTGCCGCCAATTTTTTCTCCCTTCGATCCAAGCGGTGGCTTTCGGAGACCATAAGGTGGCACATCCGATTCCAAATCGATAACAGCTAATTCCTATGTTATACAATAATTTCATCCCTTCAATTCATCATCAGTTGGGAAAATAGTGTTAAAAGCAGGTTCGTATTCTATTTCAATGCCAATTGTGTGACCATGAAGCCCTATCTTTGTCCTAAGTTCGGGAAAAACATCCAGCCAATAATCCTTCTTACCAAATGAGGAGGGTACAATCATTTTATTTATATCAAATATTATTAGTACAAATGGTTCAAATCCATTTGTGTGGGTACGGATAATTGGAAATAACTCCCATCAATCCGCTCCAAAACTATATATTTGTGGCTCAAAAATAAAACGTCAACGCGCAAACAGTATAAAATGAGAAAATACGTGCATTACCGGTTTTTTCCTATTTTGAAAACCATTACTATTTTTCTGGGGGTTCTTTTGATTTTCCCAAGTATTTCCCAAGCCCAGCAACCACCATCGTCAATTATCACTGAAGCCCAAATTCAGTCTGAATTAGACAAGCGTGGAATCGGAGATGTTTCCCCACAACGTGTTTTAGGAATGATGCAGGATCGAGGCTTTAACCCGAACAACGTCGACCCTACACAACAAGCCCAATATGAAGCGCTACTAGATGAAGTAGCAGCTGAAATATTAGCTGAAAAAGCCATTTCACAACAAGAAAGGGAAGCCATAGAACAGGAGCCTGACAAACCCACTGATGATGGAACCAGTCAAGCAGATGAGCTTTTGGAAGAAATCGTTGAAGAAGAGTTATTGCCCGCCTCTTCTGGTCCCAATAAAAAAGTATATGGCCCCCATATTTTCATAGGAAAATCCTTTGTCGAATATCAAAAAAACACGGATGTCAAACCTCGTGGAGATTATATTCTTGGACAAGGAGATGAAATCACTGTTGCTCTTTGGGGAGCTTCCCAATATTCGAGAGCATTTGTCATTGGTAAAGATGGATATATCAAACCGGAACGAATGCCTCGCATTTATCTGAAGGGACTCACTTATGATGCTGCCGTAGATTTATTGAAAAAGCGATTCCGGAACTTATACACATTCTCTGATGGAGAATATGCAGTAACACTTAACTTTTCTAGAAATATCCAGATTAATGTTGTCGGGTCGGTAAATAATCCGGGACCATATCAAATTCCTGCAACCAATAATATATTCACGGCCATGATTGCAGCCCATGGGCCGGACGAAATAGGTAGTGTACGCGAAGTGAAGTTATTCAAAGAGAGCTCCTCAAACGTTTGACCTTTACGAATACCTCGAAAATCCAACCATTGTAAAAGACTTCTATCTCAATGAAGGCGATTACATATTTGTTCCTATCAACGAAAAGCGAGTCGGATTTCATGGTGCAGTGAAAAGGCCCTTCATTTACCAGTTAAAAGAAAGTGAAAATTTGCTAGACCTTTTAGAGTGGTCGGGAGGTTTCAAATCAGATGCTTACCTCAAACAAATAGAATTGAAAAGATGGGTAGATGATGAAGAGAAATTGATTTTAATTGACTATCGTGATTTGAAAAAAAACAAGAAGGATTTCAAGTTACTTGACGGCGACCGTATAATGGTTCCCTATATCCCGATCCAATATCAAAATTTTGTACAGGTTGGTGGAGCAGTTAATATTCCGGGTGAATATGAATTAAACCCGGGAATGAGAGTCAGCGACCTTTTGGCAAAAGCACAATTGGCAGACAATGCATTATTGGAAACCGCTTTTATTTATAGGTTCTCTCCTGACGGAATAACTGACTATAAACAATTAGACTTGAAAGCTATTTTAAAATCGCCGGGTTCGGCCGAGGATATTTTATTGTTACCCAAAGATGACTTGAAAATATTCGCAGGTTCCAAGTTTACGGATACCAACTTTAAAGTGATGATTGCCGGATCTGTCCGAGATGGTAATTCTTATGACTATAAGCCAGGAATGAAAGTTTCTGAAATTGTCGCACTTAGTGGTGGTTTAACAGAAAGTTCTCTAGGTTATGGCTATTTAAAAAGGAAAAACTTGGGCTCTCTTGAAAACCCGTTTGATTATATTAAAGTGGATTTTAGAACGGCTTTCAACAATCCGAAATCAGCCGCTAATATTGAGTTAAAGCCAAAAGATGAATTAAAGGTATTTGCCGCTGACGATTTCATCGAACAAAATGCGACAATCGACATTAATGGTGCTGTTTTATCTCCGGGAACATATGATTATGATGGTGAAGTTACCCTTAAGGATATCATGACGATGTCAGGTGGAATAAAAATGAGTGGAGATGCCTCAAGAGTAAACATTTATCGAGTAGATCTCTCCCCCGAAGGACAAGGCAAAACGGAAGAAATCACATTGGAAATAGATAAACAATTCAATGTGCTTGGTGAAGACGGAGGCGACAATTATTTACTACGCCCTTATGATCAAATATTTGTTCGTGAATTGCCTGAATTCAGACTTCAAGAAAATGTCACCATCCAAGGAGAAGTTAGATGGCCAGGTAACTATGCATTAACTAAAGATAATGAGAAGATTTCCGATATCATAAAACGATCGGGTGGATTTACCGATGAAGCATTTGAAGAAGGAATTACACTATTCCGATCAAAAGATTCTTTAGGATACCTTGTTATCGATGCACAAGATTTATTGAACAATCCCAATTCCCCTTCAAATTACATTTTGAAACCCGGAGACCGAGTAATCATACCTAAGATATCTAATGTCGTTGGTATTTCAGGAGCGGTTAAATCAGGTGAAGTGTTACAACAATATACAATCGGAACAAGACTTAATGTTCCTTTTCACGAAGGTAAAAATGCGCTGTTCTATATTGAAAATTATGCAGGTGGAATAGACCGTAAAGCAGGAGCTAGAAAACGGTTGATTCAAGTACGGCAACCCGGTGGACGATTAGACAAAGTAAGGAATTATGGATTATTCAAAATTTATCCTGAGGTTCAAAAAGGTGCAGAAATATTTGTAGGAGCAGAAGTAAAAGAAGTGGATGAAGAGGGGCGAGAAAAAGAAAAGATCGATTGGGGTAGTGTCATTTCGAATACAGTAACTCAAGCGACCGCCATCCTGACTTTAGTAATCCTTATCCAGCAGATTCAATAATCATTTTATACGATGTCTAACGAAAACTATCATGACAAGGATGAAATCAGCCTGAAGGAACTCATCCTACTCATTCAAACCTACCTGAAAGAACTTATCAGAAACTGGTGGTTATTCATCATTTTCGGATTTCTCTTTGCCGGTATTTTTGCATATAGAGCTTATAACAAACCCACTACTTATACGGCAGAATTAACGTTCATGTTAAATGAAGAAAGTGGTGCGGGTGGAAGTTTACTTTCCGGCCTCATGGGTTCTTTTGGTCTCGGTGGTGGTGGAGAGTCCAATCTCTATAAAATTGTCGCCCTTTCTCGATCTAGAGAAATCCTTGGCGAAGCCCTTTTCAAAAAAGCAACCATAAAGGGGAAAAAAGATTACTTCGCAAACCACCTTATCGATGAATTCGAACTTCATGAAAAGTGGGAAGAAAAGGCTGAAGAACATCCGGAAAAAGTAGGATTTTATTTCAAAAATTCAGACATCGAAAACTTTGACAGGGTTCATAATTCAGTATTTTTATCTTTAATCGGACTTACTCGAGGAAACGATTATGTGGATGGTATATTAGAAGCTGAAATTGATGACGCAACGGGGATTCTCAAATTTAAAATGGTTTCGGAATCCGAAGAATTATCTTTGGAATATTTATCAACGATATACGATGAGCTTAAAAATTATTACGAAGTAAAATCGGCTGAGAAACAACAAAATAATTTCAATATTATTTCAAATAAAGCCGATTCCCTTGCTTCATTGGTAAGCAGTACTGAATACCAATTGGCTCAAATCAAAGACCGATCAGGTAATATTTCTCTAGCTGTTCCAAGACTGAAGGAATTACAACTGGAAAAAAACCTATATGTCTTTTACGAACAACAAAAAGAACTCATCAAAAATTTGGAAATCGCACACCTCAGTCTTCTAACGGCCACACCACTATTACAAGACATTGATTTACCGATTTATCCTTTACCCTATTCTTCCAAAGGCTTGATTTCCGGTATTATCATCGGTGGACTTCTTGGTGGATTCCTTTGCTTCATATTCGTAATCGTTAGAAAAATATATCGCGACACCCTAGCAGCTT
>JAHDCE010000251.1:0-3957 GCA_020630045.1 Saprospiraceae bacterium
TCCCAAAATAACGATTCGTCTTTCATACAAAAAAATTCGTGATAACATCTAATAATGATATCATGAAAAAACCGAATTAGAATTGGTCTTTCAAATCTTCGACAGAGAATGTAACGGCAAGTGCATCTTTTGCAGCCTTCAAATCATCGATGGTGGTATTGTAGTAGTTTTGGTTCAGGAAATCACCCCCACCAATTTCGATTAAGCGAGCGTTCACATAATTGACATCTATTGTTCTTCCTTCATTAAATTGAAGGGCGTAAACAAAGGCGGCCGCCTCGGTCAAAGCGTGAAAGCGGATGGCAGGGTCATTGTAATTGGCAATCGCATTATTGATATAATGTATTGCAGTAGTCGCCGCTACCAATTCCCAGTCTTTTCTGATGGAAGATATCTTCTGATCCCTTAATGTCAAATCTTTATTGATAATGGCGGTTCTTCCTGCTAGAAAGTTGTCCATCATCCTTTGACTTACTCCTAGTAATCCATCCCTAGAATTGATATACTTTCCCCAAAACCTAACTTCATCATTACTAGGAAAATCCTTTTCGACACCTAAGTAACCGAAAGCTTCATCCCAAGCGTGTTCCATTTCAGTGCCACGTCCTTCAGTAACGGTGGTATTGTCCTGGGACATTTTTTCATTTCCAAAATAAACGGAAGTCGCTTGGTAATAAAAACAAGCCCCCATCAATCCCTTTTCGATGGCCTGTGCATATTCAAATCCATTGGCATCCACGAAATAGGACTTGGTTCCATCCAATGATGTAATGATTCCCGCTTGCCCTTCGGAAGCGGTTTGCCAGAACAGCCAACTATCAGACGAAGCCTTCATCATCAATTGTTCAAAATCATCCTGCACCGCAGAAAGGGTTTTACCCCTCAATTGTTTTGAACTTTCATATGTACCATCCCAGTCAGCCAATGGGCCATTATCGTACATATCAAGTAATCTGGTGTCCATAGCCGGGGTTCCGGCGACCACACCTTCTAGATAAGATTTTATTTCCGCCAACATGTCCAGGCGTTGGGTTTGCCCTGAGTAATCGACATTGGCAAAGTCATAAGTTTCAGGTACTTCATAAAGTGGTGTGTTTTCCGTACAGGAAGCACAAATCAGAAAGGAGATAAAAAAAATTCCGGCTAGCTTTTTCATATTTGCCCTTTAATTAGAATTAGTCCAATTACACGTGCAAAAGTAATCAAGTGGGGGTCTTTTTCCAATACCGTGTATTTATCATTTGAAGTCTACCCGGAATTGGGTATGCCTCAAATCCAATTCCTTAAAATATGTATTCGACAAGTAAAACTTCCATTTTGATACGTTGGTAAAATGTGCAATCGAATTACTTACCTTTGTACCTCATTTTCCCGTAAGGGAATTGGAATGTATATTCAAACGATAATATCAAAAAATGATTCGAAATTTTATCCTTTCCATATCCATCATTTTGTTGGCCATCCCTACCCTGTTCGCACAAGTAGAGGAGGTTCCATTGACACAAAACCCGATTGTAGAAATCGCTTGGAAAAAACACCGTCTTGGTGAGCAAGCCCGATTGACGCCTAGCGACACATTGGACTTGCCATGGTTGGACGACTTTAGTTATGACGGTCCCTTTCCATCTACTGACAATTGGTGTGAAAATCAGGCTTTCGTCAATACGACATTCGGTCACCAGCCGCCGTCTTTGGGAGTGGCCACTTTTGATGGTCTTGGAGCCAATGGTTCGCCGTATGTTACCAATGGAGCCGGTGACACATTGACATCAGCACCATTTTATTTAGGTGCCTATTCTGAATCGGATCAGATTTATCTTTCCTTTTATATTCAGCCCAAGGGGAATGGAGATAAGCCGGAAGTGGCCGATTATTTTGCCATCGAAGGTCTGGATATAAATGGTGAATGGATAGAAATCGACCAAATCCCCGGAATCTCAAGTGCAACTGTTCCTTCTGACTCGATTCCTCCCTTTGCCTTGAAAGCTTATCCGATTACTAATCCGGATTTCTTGTATGATGGTTTCAGGTTCCGATTTCGGAACCGCTCTTCCGGGTTAGGGATGATTGACAATTGGCACTTGGACTATGTGCGGATGACACGGTTTTTCGTTCCTACCGAAAACTTCAATGACATCGCCTTCACTAAGGGGCCGACGACTTGGTTGAAGAATTTCACTTCTATGCCTTGGAATCAATTCGACGGATTTGAACCGGAAGAAATGCACAATGAATATACATTGGGCTTGTACAATCATTTTCCAGTTATTCAGGAAATTCAAAATCGAATTTATCAAGTATTGGATGAATCCGGGACACCTGTTTTGAATACGAATTATTTGCAAGATTCAGGAGCTCCCATTCCTTTCGGAAATGTAAACCCGGGAGTGCCCTTGGAAGCGACTAAGAATATAGATGGAGGAGACTACAATGCATTTGAAACCAATATGCAAGTTTATGTTCCTTCCGGATCAACTCCTAGGTTCACTTCTATATTCACATTCGAACAAACGGGACAAGATGTCAGTTTTCCTTCCGTGTTTAGAAATGATACGATAAGGAAGACAGTCGTATTCGACAATTATCTTTCATATGATGACGGATCAGCGGAAGGAAATGTAAAAGCACAGAATCCCGGTACTCAGGTAGCTGTCAAATACTATTTGAATGTCGCGGATTCACTACAGTCCATTCGACTTCATATTCCACATATCGCAGGAGATGCCACTTTGCAATTGTTCAATCTTAAAGTATGGACGGACTTGAATGCAGAACCTGTTTACGAAGCCAATTTACAAAGTCCGATTTACGTCGATCAATTTTCTGAAAACGACACCCTTCAGGGATTTACCAATTATGCGTTGGATGACGCGATTTTCTTACCCGCCGGCGAATTTTATATCGGATGGCAACAGGTAACCGCTACTGATACGCCGATACCTATAGGTTTTGATAAAAACAATCCTGATGCGACGCAAAATAACTTCTTCAATGCCGGTGGTGGTTGGGAGCCTTTCCCGGCTACATTCCAGGGAGCGATTATGATACGTCCCGTCCTAGGAAATCAACCGCAATACACGACTCCTACAGAAGAAATCGAATTGTCAGATATTCAGATTTTTCCGAATCCGACGAATGGTCAAATCCGATTGGTAAGTCCTAGTGGAAATGAAATTCAGGGAACCGTTTTGATAACTGATTTGATGGGTAGGAATGTCTTGTCTCAAACCTATATGAATCAAATGGATTTAGGTCATTTGCCCAAGGGGATATTTTTAATTCGAATTGAAAATGAATCCGGAGATATTATTTTTACGGACAAGTTGATATTGAAATAACCAAATCCTTTTGTAAAAAAGGATATAATCGAAATGAAGTGGAGTGAAAGAATTATGGCGACACTATTTTGTTCTTTGTCTAACCATTTAATTTTGAATATAACACCAACTTAAAAACCAAAATCATGGTAGAAATTACAGTAGAAGAACTCAAAGAAAAAATGGATGCCGGTCAAGTTCATCTATATGATGTACGTGAGCCGGATGAATTCGCCGAATTCAATATCGGAGGTGTTTTGATTCCCTTAGGAGACATTCAAATGAAAATCGCCGATGGTGTTTTTGAAGGAATGGAACAAGAAGAAATCATCGTTCATTGCCGATCGGGCAAGCGTAGTATGATGGCACAAATGATGTTGATGGAAGCCGGTTTTTCGAATGTCAAAAATTTAACGGGAGGAGTACTCGCTTGGCAAGAAAAATACACTTGAACTGATACCCGATTCGGGGAAACCAAACTCATGCGCTCCTTGGGGTATTTGGGGATAGTAAGGATTCCCGCCTTGCTGTTGATGACCATATATTCCATTCTAATCGTATCTGGAATCCGTAAGGAAATCCTAAGAGATTTAAAATCTGCTTGGGAAGCCGGTGATTGGCGTCAAATGGCATCCGAGAA
>JAHDCE010000251.1:3967-6451 GCA_020630045.1 Saprospiraceae bacterium
TGTTTGGAATATTCATTTTCATCCTGGTTTCTTTTATCCTCGTAATCGGTTCGAGTATTCAAGGGTGGAGCGGTTTTACACTAAATAAAAAGGGCATGTACCGTGGATTGAATTCGGGAAGTTTCGCTTGGGCGGGCTTTACTTTTTTCGCCTTTTGTATTTGTATCCTTTTGGTCTTTGCTATTTTAACGAGATGATAGTTTTGATATGGAAAAGGACTTTTTACTAGACATCGAGGAAGAGAAAGAAGAGAAATCAAAACTTCTGGACAAAGTCAGGTTTCAAAGTTACATGCACTTGGTTGCCGGATTGGCAATTTGGGTTTGTTTTTTATTAATGGCTTATCTTTTTTGGCAGCACCCTCCTCACGGCAATGAATTTTGGTTGCTTTTTGCTACCATATGCTATTTATTCGTAGGTGGAATTTTGCTTTTTCTATCATCTTATCATATCAGAAAGAATATTGTTAACCGCAATTATTTAAAACTATCCAAATGTTTGATTTGGATAAAATTGTTTTGGTTTTGTACGCTACTATTCGGGATGTATTTCGCAAATGATGTGGGCTTACCACAATAAATTCGATTTATGAAAAAATTGGACTCCCCTATTCAATTCCCTTGCGGGAAAATCATGAACAATCGGTTCATGCTTGCCCCCTTGACAAACAAGCAAAGTCACGAAGATGGACGGCTATCAGATGACGAGTTCAAATGGTTGGTCAAACGGGCCGAAGGAGGTTTCGGGATTACAATGACATGTGCTTCTCATGTACAAGCTATCGGAAAGGGGTTTGAGGGTCAGCTCGGAATTTTCGCGGATTTTCACATAGAAGGTCATCGCCGTTTGGCGAAAGCCATCAAAGAAGCCGGCAGTTTGGCGATGATTCAATTGCACCATGCGGGTATGCGAACACCTCAAGCGCTTATCGGAGGTCAATCACCTGTATGTCCTTCTGATGTTCCTAGGAAAAATGCTCGGGCATTGTCTTTGGAAGAAGTCCATATTCTAAGAGATGATTTTATCATTGCAGCACAACGTTCCGCTGAAGCGGGATATGATGGTGTTCAAATTCATGGTGCACACGGATATATTTTGAGCCAATTTTTGAGTTCAGAAATTAATAACAGAACGGACGAGTACGGAGGAAATTTAGAGAATCGTTCACGAATAATATTTGAAATTGCCGAAGGTATCCGCAAAAAGTGTGGTGAACATTTCCTAGTAGGATTGCGCTTGTCTCCAGAACGATTCGGTATGAAACTGGATGAAATCAAATCCATCTGTTTACAATTCGCCGATAATGGCTTATTGGATTTTCTGGACATTTCCTTGTGGGACAGTTTTAAACTCCCTGAAGAGGAGGAACATCAAGACAAAACCCTACTCCAACATTTTACCGAATTGGATTTGAAAAACACCCAACTCACAGTCGCCGGCAATATCAGGAATGGAAAAGACGTTCAGGCCATTATGGACGAAGGCGTTGATTTTGTGACCGTCGGACGCAGTGGGATATTGCACCATGATTTTCCTAGGAAAGTCATAGACAATCCTGTATTCGAACCGGCTTCATTGCCTGTAACCAGGGCATATTTGTCCCATGAGGGCCTAGGAGAAAAGTTCATTGATTATATGGGTCGATGGGAAGGGTTTGTTGAAGGTTAATGCACCCGATCTCCACGGACTTCCAATCGCTCCATCAAATCCGCTTCGAAATCCAAATATTCTTGCCAGCGTTGTTTGACTTGTTCAGGGTCGGCGGCGTACAATTTGGCAAGGTCAAGGAACATTCGATAATGTGCAGCTTCAGCAACCATGAATTTGTGATAAAACTCCTTGAGGTCATCATCTTGGATATTGAGGGATAAAACTCGGAACCTTTCACAACTCCTGGCTTCTATCAAGGCGCAAACCAAGAGGTGTGCAATAAGGCGATCTTCCCGGCTACCGTCTTTTTTGCGGAATTTCATCAATTCATTGACGTATTCGTCCTTGCGTTGTTTGCCCAGTTTGAGTCCGCGTTTGTCCAATTCGCCCAACACCAAACGAAAATGCCCCCATTCTTCGGTAACTACCGGTGCAAGGGCCTTTACCATTTCTTCTTTTTCAGGATATGCTTGGATTAAGGTAATGCATGAAGTGGTCGCCTTTTGTTCACAATAGGCGTGATCGGTCAATATGTCTTCCAATGATTTTTCGGCAAGATTGACCCATCTGGGATCAGTCGGTAATTTTAGTCCAAGCATTTTTTGATATGATTTAGTAACAGACAAAAAATAAGTTGTCGATTTGAAAATCGTAATTTTTAGTTTAGACGAGGCAATTTTTGAAGGAATAGCAGGGCTATTGCTGAAAAAATTAACGAAGTATAAATTAAAAAGAACATAAGTGAAATCGCAAAGTTATTATTTGACTGTTAAGTACCCGGACAAAAGTAATTGAATAATGATTTTCATGGGTACTTTTGTTTTAGTCGAGGGA
>JAHDCE010000252.1 GCA_020630045.1 Saprospiraceae bacterium
TATGAGATTACTTATTCGAAGCCGCCATTATTCATGGATGGCTTCATGCTTGAAATTGCAACCTTTTCCTTACGGAAAAAGTCCTTGACATAAACCAACATCATATTCCATCCATGAATATCCATTCAACATTCATTTTAAAGGAGGCAAGTATCTTAACAGTAATATTATTTACGATTACTTTCTCTTCTTGTTTCCTGTATGAAAAAAGGGAAGACCCCAGACCCGGATATACCGAATATGAATTACTGGATCAGGAAGGAAATTTTTGTAAAAAGGTGAAAATAAAGTACCAGGACAGCACTTTCTTCCTTCTCAATGACAATCTCCATCTAGGAAAAATCGAAGCGGAGTTTCCAATATTAGATTTATCCCGCCCATACAAATACATTTATCCGGAAGAATTGAATGTGGATATCCATTCAAAACACGATTCCACCATGGCAAATATTTTACTTGGAGAATATGTCATCGTCAATGCGGAAAACGATTTCAACAATCAAAACCACCGATTCAAAATCACTTATCCTCCATATGAAATGCTAACGGACAGTATCCAATTCAAACGGTTTATCATGACCGATAAAAACCCATATGAGGAAAACCTTTTCTCCATAAATCCGGAAGAAAAACGAATACAACACCTACGGCACCTCAAAGGGATGGTATCCGACAACCATATCACTCGTCTAGGAATCGAGTGTGGGTGGTAAGCCAATAAATATTATTTGTCCCAAAACTTCCACCAAGGAGCATCATCCCCCCTTCTTTTTTTCCGCTTTTTCTCCCGTTCTTTTCTCCGTTTCTTCTTTCTACGTTCGCGGGCTTTCTTCCTGTTCTTTTTAAAAATGACATATCGCAATGAAATGGAAGTATCACTATCAAAAGCCCCTTCTCCTCCCTTTATATTGTACACCGGCTTCCAATCATATCCAAGGTTTATCCTTCCGATGGTCATTTCTCCTCCTACCACACCGGCTACCCCAAACGGATTTTTTACCAAGGTACCATTCACCTCGGAAGGTATCCACCCTCGATGGAAACCACCTCCTAAATACAAATTGAATCGCTTGCTCAATAAAGGAAAATGCTGCTTGCCCAAAAGCGTCAAATGAATGTCATCCTTCTTTATACTGGTAAAAACAATACCTTCCACCGTGGTTTTTGGAGCCACACGGATTACACTGGTAAATCCGATTTCGGTTCCCAATCGCAAACCCAATGTCCAATTATAGGTTTGGGCAGAAGAAATTGAACCGAACATCAAGAACATCAAGCAGACAAATATCCATCTCATATCGCTTCGTTTTGTGTAGGAACGAAGCGAAAGATAGGATTATTTCAAAACAGCTTATAGTAAAATCCCAAAACGCTATATCATTACACTGTGTAATCACGATAACGAATTCATACTCAACCCCGACGAATTCTCATATACTCCTGCACGACTCATGAAATAATCGTATCTTGCACTATAGCTTTTGGTCGAAGAAATCCTTCCAATTATCGACTAAACAAATGAAAACACAAGGGAATTAAATATCTTATAGTATTGTTAAACAACAATACAACCAATTGACAATAAAAGACATTTATATAAATGAAAGGAGATTCACTAATTCTCCTTCCTGAATGAAAATCACTTATTATCAACCACAACCTAAGTAAAATGAAGTTGAAGTCTCTAGTACCGGCCGTAATCATTACCGCCGCACTACTCTTCGCGGGTATATTCCTACTCCGCAACTCTAGCAGCACCCTTCCGCCTTCAGAGGTTATCCAAACAACATTGGAAAACCAAGAACGCTGGAACGAACACCTACCCGAAGATCGGGTCTACGCACTACTAGACAAGCCATTTTACGCTCCCGGCGAATCCATCTGGTTCACCGCTTTTGTCAGAAATGGAGCGGATTTGAAGGCAGCGAACCAAAGTCGCATTGTCAGGGCTGAACTAATCAATCCTAAAGGTGAAGAAGAAATGGCCTATAAAGTGCCGGTTTCCGAAGAAGGTATCGCCAAAGGTGATTTCAAATTAGCCAAAGACCTACCGGGTGGCAAGTATCAAATCAAGGTATATACCCAATGGCAAAACAATGAAAAAACACCGGCGATTTTCACCAAAGAAATTATGGTTCAAAAAGTGGTACTCCCCAACCTGAAAATGAATTTGGATTTCGAACGCGAAGCTTTCGCCCCCGGCGATAAAGTAGAGGCTGAACTGTCCTTGAAAAACATGCAAGACTTATCGCTGGCCAATAAATCTTTTAGGTATCAAGTTTCCATCCAAGGAAAAGAGGTGCTCAATAGCTTTGGCAAAACGGACAGCAACGGAAAAGCCATCGTCAAATTCGACTTGAAAGAAAACCTGGAAGTCAATGACGCAGTGCTGAACATTACCTTGGACCACAATGGCACAAGGGAATCCATCGCTAGAAATGTCCCTGTCCTTCTTAGTGACATTGACGTCGCATTCTTTCCGGAAGGTGGTGATATGATCAATGGCCTTGAAAGCCGTATCGGTTTTAAAGCCGTCGATAAATCCGGAAATCCCGTCGATATAGAAGGTGTCATTGTAAATAAAAAAGGGGAAGAAGTCGCAGACTTCAACACACTTAGAATGGGAATGGGTGCGTTTTCGCTAACCCCATCAAATGGTGACGTTTACAAAGCAAGAGTGACTTTCCCTTCTCATATTCCCGGCACCTTCAAATTACCTAGTGCAAAAGGGAGCGGTTTCACCTTAGCGGTGAAAAAAGTAACCGAGGAAAAAATCGATTTGACCATCGGTTCCACTTCAAAAGCCTATATCTCCCTTGTCGCTTCGGTAAGGGGTGAAAACCAATACTCTTCGGGGGTAAAACTCAAAGAAGGTCAAAATGACATTTCCATCCCTGTTGAAGAATTCCCGATCGGAGTCGCTCAAATCACGCTTTTTGACAGCCACGGTATCGCTCGTGCAGAGCGTTTGGCTTTTGTCAATGACCACAAGCAACTCGATATCCGTGTTTCTACAAATAAAGAACAATACCTTCCCCGTGAAAAAGTGGAGGTCACCGTTGATGTAACCGATGAGGACGGAAAACCGGTACAAACCGATTTCGCGGTTTCCGTAGTTGACGACCAGCTACTTTCCTTCGCAGACGACAAATCTTCCAACATCCTTTCTTGGATGTTAGTCGAAGCGGATTTGGACGTCGATGCCGAGGAAGCTAGCTATTACTTCGATCCGAACGAACGAGATGCCAAACTAGGACTCGATCACCTTTTGATGACCTCCGGCTGGAGAAAATTCAGCTGGGAAATGCTAGCGTCAAATGAACTTCCTAAAATTGAAACCCGTGCAGAAAAAATGGTCGTCGCAGGTACCGTTTTGGACGACGATGGCAATCCGATTTCTAGGGCGAAAGTCCAGGTTCAAGGTGTTTCGAAGCCGGTATCTACCCAAGAAGACGGCTACTTCGAAATCGCTAATATAGACTTGACCGATGAACCCGTAACCGTTTCAGTCTCAGCAAAAGGACATTTCCGTCAAGAGCAAATCGTAGGCGATTATGGTATGTTCGAATACCAATTGTTCAATCGCGACCAAGCCACTCCGGGCATGGTGATCAACGAACGTGCAAATAGGACTATACAGGCTAGCCAATTGGGACTCGCTGAAAATATCACTACACGAAAACCCAAAAAACGTGTCGTTTCTTCCATCTTCACCCAAAGCGATTTCCAAGTCGTGAATCGTGGCCAACGTTGGAATGACAAAAACGAAAAAGCGGCAATGGATTACGAACCCACTCGTTTCGAGGCCGGAACGGAGGTAAGTATCACCGACCATCGTATTCGTCAAATACAAGATGATGAGCAACTTTCTGATGAGGAAAAAGAAGCCCTTCGTGGTGCTTACCTTTCTGAAGTCGCGTTCTACAGGGTTCGTGAGTTTCCTTTGAAAAAATACAAGTCTACCAAAATCAATCGCAGAAACGATTTCCGCAGCACCATTTTCTGGGATGGACATGTAAAAACGGATGCCAATGGTAAGGCCGTTCTAAACTTCTGGAACAATGACGCTGTAACAACTTTCCAAATTACCGTTGAAGGCATGAGTGTGGACGGTCATGTGGGTAGAACCACCACCAATTATCAAACTCAAATGCCATTCAGCCTTGCGGCTAAAATTCCTGTTGAAGTAGTTGTTGACGATGTACTGGAAATACCGGTTACCATGAGCAACAATACCAAGTATTCCGTTTCCGGCAAATTGAATATCAACCATCCGCAAATGTTTGAGGTTGTCAATATTCCTACCGGAAATATTTCGCTTGGAGCGAATGAAAGCAAAACAGTTTTCTTAAAATACAAAGTCAAAAAAGGTTCTATCGCCGGAGACTTGGATCAACTCGTTATCGGGTTCGATTCCGGACAATTCAGCGACAAACTTCAAGAAGACATTACGGTCGTACCCAAAGGATTTCCTACTAGGGTCGCATACAGTGGCACAGGCATGGAAACCAAATACGAAGTCAAACTTCGCGATTTAGAGAAAAATACATTAGAAGTCGAACTTCAAGCATTCCCGGACGCTTTGTCTGAAATCATTGCTGGAATGGAAGGAATGATGAGCCAACCTTATGGATGTTTCGAACAAACTTCATCCGCCAACTATCCCAATGTACTTGCTTTGCAATACATGAGGGAAACCGGACAATCTAACCGACAGGTGGAAGCCAAAGCTAGAAAGCTGTTGAAATTCGGTTATGAGCGTTTGAAAGGATTCGAATCTCCAAACGGAGGATTCGAATGGTTCGGAGGACCTGTCGGCCACGAAGCGATTACTGCATTCGCAGTGATGCAATTCACACACATGAAGGAAGTCTACAAACCCGTAGACCAAGACATCATAGACCGAAGCGCTCAATGGCTATTACAAAAACGAGATGGAAAAGGAGGATTCGTCCGCAATGAAAGAACGACTTGGTCCCTTGGATTACAAGGAAACAAAGCGGATGATTTATTCAACACTTTTATCGTTTACTGCTTGAGCGAAGCCAAAATCAAAGGCTTGGACATCGAATTAAAAAAATCATTCGAAGCAGCTTCTGAGTCTGACGATCCTTACATGATTGGTATGGCAGCATTAGCTCAATGGAATTATGGTAATAAATCCAAATCAGCTGAATTGACAAAACGTGCAGACCAACTTATCGCTACAGGTAGTGCCATCGTTTCTTCCGACAACACTACCGTTTTCGGAAGTAGAGGAAAATCATTCGAGCTAGAAGCAAAATCATTATTGGTGCTCAACTTGTTGAACAATGCTCCGGACAAAAACCGTGACCGTATCAATGACCTAGCGGAAAGCATTAGAAGTAGCAGAGACTTCAACAGAGCTTACGGACCTACTCATACCACTGTGCTGGCACTTCGTGCAGTAACCGCTCACGCGAGCTTCGCTAGGCAGACACAAGAAGCCGGTACTGTAGAATTCCACGTATCTGGCAAGAAAGTTGCTAGTAAAGACTTTGAAGCAGGAGAGTACGAACCTATCGTTATCGATGGTTTGGAAAGATTCTTCCCGAAAGAGGGAGATTATGATTTTGAAGTAAAATTTGTCGGAGTTGAAAATCCGTTACCGCATACAGTTACATTCAAATGGAATGCTATTCGTCCGAATACTTCTTCCGATGCACCGATTGCGGTCAATACTGAAATCAAGGATGATAAAATCCGAATGGGAGATATCGTCCGAATGGATGTCAAGGTGAAAAACAACACCAATAAAAGACAACCGACTCCAATGGCAATCGTAGGTCTGCCGGCCGGTCTTTCACCTCAAGCACGTCAATTGGACAAGCTTGTGGAAGAAGGCAAAGTGGATTATTATGAAATCGTCGGAAATAATATCGTCTTTTATTTCAGACATGTCAAAGCAGACAAAATCTTCGGAATCGATCTAAAAGCGGAATTCCCAGGACAATTTACGGCTCCCGCTTCATCCGCCTACTGTTACTATATGCCGGACAGCAAAGACTGGGCAGCAGGCGAGCAAGTAACGATTACGAAATAAGATTTCGATAAAAACGTACTGCACATAACATGCAGTCACTCTTGGTACAAAAGAAACCGTCCCCTTCCGGGGACGGTTTTCTTATTTTGAGTAAACGTTGAGAAACTACCGCTCGAAATAGAAGATTTAAAATTGCAAATCTTGCCGACTCTTATCATATTTGCATCGTAAGAAAAATTAATTAGTTTCAATAATGATTAAATTCCACATACATCATGTTCATTCAAACTTCAACAAAGGTTGATGACGATGTCCTGATGTTTTTGGTTTCATAACTTAAAAGAGGCTTGTCGCAACCGACAAGCCTCTTTTTTTATTTCATTTGCAATAGACATTATTACGAATTAGATTGTATGGCTATAATTGATCTTTCAT
>JAHDCE010000253.1 GCA_020630045.1 Saprospiraceae bacterium
GTAATGACGACCGGTGAGTTGGAAGTAGGAATTGAAGCTGTAGCTGTTAATGGGTTTTCAAATGGAGTTTATTTTATTCAAATATCTTCTAGGGGAAATACACGGTCTTTGAAATTTGTGAAGCAGTAACCCCATGGTTTATATTTCAAAATAACATCCGCTACCAGAATTGACTCTGGTAGCGGATGTTGTATTTACAAAACAATTATTACTTAAACTTCCTAGCTCCGTTGAACAATCTTCCCCAACGGATTCCGCCTCCTTCTCCGAATAGCTTACCGTTTTTCAAGGACATCCAAATGAATAATGGTTTACCGACGACATGGTCTTCAGGAACGAATCCCCAGTAACGGGAATCTTCCGAATTGTGGCGGTTGTCACCCATCATCCAGTAATAGTTCATTTTGAATGTGTAACTATCCGTTTGCTCACCATTAATATAAACCTTATTGCCTTTGACTTCGAATGTATTGCCTTCATACAATTCGATGACTCGGCGATACAAGTAAATATTGTCTAAATTGAGTTGTACCGTTTCTCCCTTTTCGGGAATTTTAATCGGACCGAAATCATCGGCATTCCATCGCTTGTTCGGATTTTGAGGGAAAATACCGGGCTCATGTTCCCTAGGAATGATTTCTACTGAAGTGACCCCTTGCCATCCTTTGATGGTATTAGCTTGGTCTTCCGTTAAGTGCAATACGCGAATTTCGCCGGCGGCGGGATTGGTGCCTTTGGGATTTTTGACATCCAGCAAATTGACATTTATTCCTAACAAGGATTTATCAGAAAGCGTTACTCCTTGTGAAGTTTCGACTTTATATCGGAATTGCATGTTTTTGGGATTTTCCAACTCCTTGTCATTAATGTAAAGTTGCCTGTTTTTGGATTGGATGACATCACCCGGAAGTCCGACACAACGTTTGATATAATGATCCCTCCGGTCTACCGGTCTATCGATATAAGAAAAGTTACTTGAGTTGTCCAGTTCTGCTTTTGAAATCAACTGGTTTCTCAAAATGGTATTGTATTCATTTCGCCCCATAGCCGCATTCCTGCTGTATTTTGCACTTTTGGGATTTACGATTTTGTCTCCTCCCGGAAAATTGAATACGACCGGATCATTGATTTTGATAGAAGTGGTACTACCCAGCCTTCGGTAAGGCCAATGAATGAGTTTTGAGTAACTTTCTGAACCGATTATCGGGATTTTATTGTGTAACAATGGAAGCTGTAATGGCGAGTTCGGCATTCTGACGCCGTAGTGGACTTTACTAACAAAAAGAAAGTCTCCGGTATTGAGCGAACTTTCCATGGAAGATGTAGGAATGGTATAAGCTTCTATCAGGAACATCCGTATAAATGTGGCGGCGAAGACCGCAAAAATGATAGCTTCTGCCCATTCGCGTCCCCCTGATTTGTAAAAGGGATGGTTTTGGAGTTTTTGAACCTGATAGTCTTTGCCGGACTCCTTGGCTTCCTTGATTTGCTCTTTGTATTTCTTTAATTCCGTAACCGCGGGGAACTTGAATTTCAAAGCTTCCGAAAAACCCAAGTAACAGAGGTAGAAAGGGGCGAAGGCCACTGCTAGGAAATGATCTTTGAAAGAATGCTTGCCAAAACTATTGGCAGTACTGATCATCAATCCCGCGAATATGAAAATGCCTATCAACGGGAGGCACATCAGGATATAACGTGCCGGTTTGTGTCCGACTAACTTGAACCATTCTAATTTTCCCAGAACCGGGACAAAAGCCTTCCAGCCCGGGATTCCGACTTTTGTAAAAATTTTATACAAGCCGACATGACCAATGACAATAAGGCCGAGGAATACAATCCATTCCATAATTCAGTATGATTTATGATTCCACGAAAGTGGTGGTTTTTTAATAGGGAAGTCGTACGGGACGAACTTCCGGAATTTTAAAATAATGACAAGTCGTTGTGCTTGTCGCCACAAAAATAATGGAATCATTGACTATGAGATTGCCTTCGGGAAAAGACTTTAGATGAATGGTCGGAATATTTCCCCGGAAGGGGGAAAGAATCAGATGAATAGGAAATCTAAGGTGCTTATCAAGAAGTTGGGCTTTGTCGATGATTTGCTTGTGTTTGTCGGGACTCTGCTTGCGTTTGTGGAAATTGGTCGATTTTCGACGAAGGTCGGATTAATTTCAATACATCCATTCATCCAGATACTTGATGAATATCTTAGCCAAGTTTTCAGCATCGGAAATGGCCCGGTGATGGATACCGGTAAAGTCGAACCCTTCTCGTTCAGTGGCTTTTTTTAGTCCGATGGGATGATTGAAGCCCTTGATGTTCTTGTATTGCTGTTTGAGGTTGATGTGGTGTTCTGCCCAATCCTCGTCCAAATCGTGAAGCAGGCAATCTTGGATGAGCATCCGTTTGTCAAAGCTCCCCCAGGAACAGAGTAAATAATCCTCATCGTCAAACAGACCGATCCAATCTTGGAATTCATCGATGACCTTGTCAAAAGTCATGGCTCTGTCGATTTGGACTTGCTCGATACTGGTCAACTCCGAACAGAAAGCGGATAATCTCGGATGTAATTTGGGCTTGACGAAGCGGTTGTATTCGCCGGTCTCTTCTCCATATCCGTTGAGTCGGATAGCTCCGATTTCTATGATTTCGCTTTCATAGTTCCTAGGATTGCCTCTCCAGCAAGTCGCTTCCAAATCGAATATGATAAAGTTCATTCGTATCGGTTAAAAGATGCAAGGTGACATTCAGTCGCCCGAATCGATAAGTCATTGTTTGGGTGTTACAAAGGAGGGATTACATTCCCAAAGCACCGCTGATTTCATTGAAAAATCGGGGTAGGAGAGAAGGTCTGAGAATAATCATGCCGACTGCTCCAAAGATAGCGCCCCACAGGTGAGCGGCATGGTTGATGTTGCCTCCTCCTTTCCTAGCGGCATAGGATTCGTACAGTAAATATAATACTCCGAAAATAATAGGTGGTATGGAGAAAAAAGGCAAGAATATAAACATGATGCCTCCTTGTATCGGTTCAAGAATGATTGTCGCGAAAATAACAGCTGATACGGCACCCGATGCACCTAAACTATTGTAATGTGGGGCTTCATTGTATCTGATTTGGGAGGGTAAACTAGAAACCACCAATGCGATGAGGTAAAACAGTAGATATGTTAATATCCCTACACCTGTTACGGATGTCGCCACGAAATAGCTTTCCAATAAACTTCCGAAACTCCAAAGCACGAACATGTTTACTCCCAGGTGCATCCAACTACCATGAATGAACCCGGATGTCAGTAGTCTGTGGTATTCCTTTTGATGCTTGGTGGTATAGGGGTTGTGAATCAACCGATATAGAAGTTCGCGATTATTGAATGCTCCATAACTAATCAGGCAAGTGATACCGATAATGGCGAGGGTAAAATTGAAATCAGACATGAATGTAAGATAGATTGGATTTCTAGGAGAATAATGATTCGGTAAGGTGAATGGTTCAATTGGGAGACCTGCTTTTCCGTATATTTATTTCCTTTCGGAAAAAGGAAAGCCTCCGCCGAAGGCGGAGGCTTTCTTGTTTATTAGATGTGATCACATCTATTATTCCTGCCGGAAAATTATGCGAACTCCTTAGGTATACGCAAATTTTGTCCCGGATAAATCAGGTTCGGATCCTTAAGCATGGGCTTATTGGCTTCGAACAATTGCTTGTACTTCATCGGATCGCCATAAAAATTCTTGGCGATTTTAGAAAGTGAATCCCCTCTTTGGACTGTGTAGAATTGTGATTCTTCAACCACCTCTTCTTCTTCCTCGGCAGGAGCTACATAAATGCGATCGTCAACGGTAGCGATACCATCCACGTTACCCAATGTCAAAATGACTTTCTCACGGTCTGCATGGGAATCGGCAGTGCCCTCAACGATGATTACGTCATCGTCAATGTCTATTTCAAGGCCGGTTATGCCTAAATCCATGCTATCGACGATGCTTTTTAAAGTCGTGATTTTAGCGTTTTTGACCATGTCAGCGGCCATTTGGCTTTTTTCAGCTTCTTTTTCTTTGTTGACCAAAGCCTTTGAGCCGGCACGCTTAAAAAATGAAAACAATCCCATGATAATGTTATGGTTTAATGGTAAAAAAATGAATGCAAATTTAGGACGATGGCTTTGAAGATAGTCACACGACAAATTCATATCCGGAATATACCCTTTCGATTTCGTCTAGGGTGGCAAAAATTTCTTCTGGCACCATCGAAGACACCAATTTACTACGATAATGTTTAATATTTTTGAATCCTCGGAAATAATTTGTGTAGTGCCGCCTCATTTCTAGTACACCAAGCTTTTCTCCTTTCCATTCCAAGGAAAATTCCAAATGCTTTTTGGCTGCTGTAACCCTTTCCTTTACTGTAGGAAGAGGCAATTCTTCACCTGTAGCCAGATAATGTTTGACTTCGCGGAATATCCAAGGGTAACCGATACTGGCACGACCAATCATGATGCCGTCTACTCCATATCTGTTTTTATATTCCAAGGCTTTTTTCCCGCTGTCGATATCACCGTTTCCGAAAACAGGGATATGCATCCTTGGATTTTCTTTGATTTTTCCGATCAATGTCCAATCCGCTTCGCCTTTATACATCTGCTTACGAGTACGTCCGTGAATGCTAATGGCTTTGATGCCAATGTCCTGCAATCTTTCCGCGGCTTCTACAATATATTTGGTGCTTTCATCCCAGCCTAATCTGGTTTTCACCGTCACGGGTTTATTGGTTGATTCGACAATAATTTTAGTAAGTCGGACCATTTCGTCTATATCCTGTAGAATACCGGCTCCCGCTCCTTTACAAACCACTTTTTTGACCGGACATCCGAAGTTAATATCCAAAACTTCAGGGTTGGCTTCTTCCACAATTTCAGCCGCTCGCCTCATTGAATCCTCCTTGGCTCCAAAGATTTGAATCCCGATAGGTCGCTCATAGTCAAGCTTCTGAACGCTTTTGTGCGCATCCCTGATTAGCCCTTCTACAGAAATAAATTCCGTATACATCATATCACACCCCTGCTGCTTGCAAAGTGCTCTGAAAGGCGGGTCGCTGACATCTTCCATCGGGGCCAATAACAATGGGAATTCCCCCAACTCAACATCTCCTATTTTTACCATGTTACAAAGAATCAGTTTGTTGTGTTGAAACTTTAACGGTTCAATTCAACGTTTTTTTTATTTGTTTTGACAACAATATGATATATTTGTGTCATCACAAAAGTACATAACTTTAAAGTGAATTCATTGAAGATTGGTTCTTCTATATCTTCAATTGTCTATAATCCTCCCACCATTGCATCTCGTATGCAAATTTCCACTTATTAGATAAATTATTATGTATTGGCATAATATTTGGCGTTATACAAAAATCAAATATCTGTAATAAGTACGTTATCAATACAATACTATGGGATTCCAAACTTCTACTCTTGCGAGGCAAAGCCTTACGCTGCTTTTCCTATGTTTGCTAGGGGCACTCTATTCCCCGACAGCATTCGGGCAGTGCACCCCCGACACCGAAACCTTTGAATCTACAAGTTGTGACGATTGTACTCAAGTCTGCTTGGGTATACCTTTCAATGATGTGGATGATTATGAAATCGTTGTGGACGGTTCAAATTACACTGGCCCTTATTTCGGGTGTGATTTCTTCACTACCATTGCATACACCTATTTTACCTTGCTAGGTCAAGGTGACGAAGGTCCTTATGAAATTACCTCATGGGTGGTTGATGGTACCAACTATACGGGTACATTCAATACACCGGCCGAGCTGGTCACATTTATGAATTCCGTTGATCCAACTGGGAATTGGACTTTGGTCGCACCTGCCTTTCTGATTACAGGGGGAACACAAGGAAGTTCTTATGGAAATATCTTCGTAAATAACTTGGCGGGACCTGCTGGGTCTAACTCTGAATTGGCCTACAATGAAAGTACGGTAGCACAGGGAGCGGCCGTTTGTGCCCATCCTGGAAATTATGATATTGAAGTAACTCTAATCGGTGATGTTTGTCCTAGTATCATCACATTTGTGAGCATCGAGTGTGTTCCTAACCAACCGCCTGTTGCGAACAACGATGTCAACAGTACGAATGAAGACACGCCTGTATCCGGAACGATGACGCCGAACGACAGTGACCCTGATGGCGATAATTTGGTATATACGATAACTCCTGTAAGCGCTCCGAGTAACGGAAGTGTGGTCATCAATACGAACGGAACTTACACCTACACACCGAATGCCGGCTTTACTGGCGTAGATGTGTTCACATATGAGGTATGTGATGATGGCAGTCCTATAGAATGTACGACCGCTACGGTAACGATAACGGTGATAGCTGTAAACCAACCGCCTGTTGCGAACAACGATG
>JAHDCE010000254.1 GCA_020630045.1 Saprospiraceae bacterium
GGCAGATGGCATTTACAATGTTTATGACAATCCGATTTTGCTGGGTGCGGTTATCTTAATTGGTGTCCTCGCCCTAGTCACAATTTTTTTATTTAACGATCGGAAAAAGCAAATCCTAGTTTCCAGAATCGTGATGACACTTGGAATTATCTTAGCGATTCTTGCCGGGGTCTTGTTTTACTTGGAGTTTCAAAAAATTGCGATTGACGCTTTGATTACCGTGGGCTTCGGTATCATTTCCCCACTTTTGATTATTGTATTTTCGGTATTGGCCATGCGATTCATCAAAAAAGATGACAAACTTGTCAGGTCGATGGACCGATTGCGGTAATTTTTTAGTAGTTTTATCACCACACACCTATTCCAAACAAAGCCAAGAAATGGATAAAAGAATATTTTTATCGTTCCTGTTGTTTGGGCTAATCTCTTTAGCTCCACTTCAGGCACAGGTGGGTATCAATATATTATATCCCGACACCTCCGCCATTTTACACTTAGAATCAACGGACAGGGGCTTGCTCCTCCCTAGAATGAACACCACCCAACGGGATGCGATAGTAGACCCCAAGGCCGGCTTGGTCATTTACAACAATCAAGACAGCACCGTCCAATGGTTCAATGGTGATTGCTGGCTACATACATTCCAAGAAGATTGTGATGATTGCTTTTTCGACATGACTCCAAGCACCCTTTCCGGAACGATTGACCGAGTGGTGACCAATACGACTTCCATGACCATCGACATCGAGCAAAATAATGGGGATCCGCAGAATATTGCCGTAGCGATTGTGAATGCATTACCCCTAGGCGTCACGGCGGACATTTCACCCAATCCTCTATTTTCTACCGGAACCATAACGATAACATTCGAAGCGACTACTTTCTCCCCTGACGGTACTTTTCCGATTATCATCCAAGCACTTTGTGGTGGAGAAGTCGTCAATATCATATATTCCTTAACGATTACTCCTTGTTATGAAGTGGAAGTCATCAACTCTTTAGAGAATTATGACCTTTCCGTTGAATTATATGCTCAAAACCCAAGTCTAAACGCTAGCATTCCGGTTTGTGTAGTTTCTCATATAAATACAGGAGTCACCATTTCGAGTCCTGATGTGACGGTCCCGGCATATACCACAGGAAACCTCCATCCATCCTCTGTGGTGGCCATTGTGAACGACGGAAATGTCATTGGAAAAGGTGGCGATGGCGGTGTCGCAGTAGACCCGGTTAACGGATTGTCAGGAGATGGTCAGAATGGCGGAACAGCCATTGATCTTACCGTCAATACAGACGTACTTAACAACTTTAATATTTATGGTGGTGGTGGTGGTGGAAATGCAATGGCATTTTCAATTTCCTTTGATTTAAGTACACTTGGGGCTCCTATCCCACTTCCTACTCTCGGAATCTTTTTAGGCGGCGGCGGCGGCGGCGGTGCAGGAAATGGACAAGGAGGTCAAATTCCCGCAACCATCGGCATACCATATTATGAACCCGGCACTAATGGTTCGGGTGGTCAATTTGGAGTCAATGGCGTTGGTGGATTATTGAGTACGCCAATCCCCTTTCCCATAGGACCTGCGGAAGTCACCCTTGACCCATATGCGCTAGGAGGGGACGGTGGCCCCTATGGTTATCCCGGCACAGTCGGTGTGTTCGGATTAAAACTTGATTTATCAGTGGTGGTTACCCCTCCCTTTGGTGCACCGATTACCATCCCTATCGTATCAGGTATTGATATTCCTATCCCTGTACCCACACCCTTGGCGGGAGAAGGTGGCTTTGCCATCAAAAGAAATGGAAATACGACGAATGTACCTGATAACCTATATAACAATTCTAATTTAAAAGGCCAGGTTGGAAATTAATTTCTATTGTAAAAAATTGATGTTTCGTTTTTGTAAAAAGTTTTAACAAAAAAATGGCCTAATTCCATTTTCAAGGCTAATAAATACGCATTTAGCATGTCAATAAAAAAAATAATATTCGCATATTTTGTTTTGTTTTTCCCCTTATTCACTTTTGCACAATTCGAAGGAACGGTTATCATGAAAACTGAAAACTCCGCCAATGGTGAATCAGTGGATATCGAATGGAAAATTAAATCGGACAAGCATGCCATGACTTTTGATAGCCGGTCTGAACAAATTCAAATGGAGTATCAATTACTGATTGATGACAAAAAGGAAAAGGTATTTTTCCTTACGGAAAACAATCAAAAATTCGCCATGGAAATCCCCTATTCTTATCTCGACGCCAAGGATGTCAACCTACCATTGAATAGCCGAATCCGCGTTGATTCAAAAAATGAAGAAAGTGTTGCCGGAATCCCTTGTGTCAAACTTACGATTATCGCTCCTCAACAGGTCGTTGAAGTCTGGGTTTCTAAAGACGCCGGTTTAACTCCTTCTGATTTCCCAAATTTCATGTCGGGCGGAGCACTTATGTCTTTATTAAAATACAACAATATAGATGGAGTGCCTTTAAAGTTCATTGTTAGAAACATCGCGGGAGATGTTTTAAATATGCAAGAAATCATATCTATAAATGAAACTTCTCATAGCGATAATTCATTTGAGATTCCTAGTGGTTTTGAATTAAGGCGAGGACAATAATTGTTTATTGGGAAAGGTGGCAATGAAACAAAATCCGAAACGAAACATCCAAATCATTTCCAATAATGGGAATATTCATATATGAATAACAGTATCCTTCATATTGCAATTATAATTTGCTTTTCTGTCTCTCTTATGTATGGGCAGTTTAGTAATAATGGAGCCTTAATTTCTGTCAAAAGTGGGGCAAAATTGTCAATTCATGAAGAAGTAGTGAATTACAATGGAGGTACATTCCACAACACCGATACCATTTATGCATTTGATGACTGGACCAACAATGCCGGCAATGAAGCATTTACAAGCACAGGTATAGGAATCGTTTATTTATATGGTGATAATCAGCGGATAAAAGGAACAAGTATCACTCGTTTTTATGATTTAAGACTTGACCAAACCGGGGTAAAATACGGCGACCTAGATGTTTATGTTGATGGTTTCTTACGACTCAAGGATCGCCAATTCCATTTGAACAACCATACCGTCCATGTATTTAATCCACAATTAGATGCTGTTCAAAATATTGGTACTGACGGGTATGTCAGTGCGGTAGGAAACGGCGGATTAAGCAGGTTCATGAACTTAATGCAACCCTATTTTTTTCCGGTAGGATGGCCGGGGTATTATCGACCGGCGGAACTCACTTTAGCTGACCCCAATTCCAATGCCTTTAAAATCAGAATGGCTTTTACGGATGCTACACTTGAGGGTTTTGACCGGGAAGAAAGAGCATCATATTTATGTGAGGTAAACCCTACCTATTATCATCGAATCAACCGAGAGCTTGGCGTAGAAAGTACACGAATAAAATTGCATTATGACCCTTCCGTGGACGGAACGAATTGGAACACGATAGCTCGATGGCAAAACCTTCCTCAATGGGAAGACATCGGTGACGAAACAGATGGGATTGATCCCGTAACTACATTGAATTATTTTGAAACATTCGATTTCATAAGTGACTTTACCCTTCCCGCTTTCGCACTAGGTGCAAATAGTGACACACTCGAATTGGTTGCCAATGACACTTCTGTTTGTTCTGGATCGGAAATTGTTTTTACCACCCCCCCCGGATTATTGAATTATGAATTCTTTTTAAACGGAAATTCTGTCCAAAACGGCTCAAATAATACTTATTCCAATAGTACTTTGGTAGATGGTGATATCATTTCATTTACTGCTGTAGCAGATGAATGCGTTTATCAAGGTAGCGAAATCACAGTTACTATTTTCGAACTGCCTGTCGCCAATGCGAATTCAAACAGCCCGGTGTGTGAACATGGAGAACTCACCCTTTCTGCTTCGGGTGGTTCTTTTTACCAATGGGAAGGGCCGGATGGATTCACCTCAACAGAATCGAATCCTATCATTTCCGATGTCCTCGTTGCAGCCACAGGAACCTATTCCGTAACTGTGACAGATGACAATGGTTGTACTGATATGACCACGACAACTGTAGAGATATTTCCCGAACCTGTTATTGAAATAACGGACAACTCACCTGTATGTGAAACCAGGACAATATCAGTCACTTCAACCGGAGGAATCACATATCAATGGGAAGGGCCTAATGGATTCACTTTCTCAGCTTCGGATTTTGACATTCCGAATGCGACACCCAATGAATCCGGCACTTATAGTTTAACGGTAACTGATGGGAACGGATGTACATCAACTTCCAGTATCGACATTGAAGTGTTACCGGCTCCTCCGGCGGCAGCATCCAATACCGGCCCGGCCTGTAACCTCACATCATTAACCATTAATGCAATTGGAGGGACGAGTTATGAATGGGAAGGGCCTAATGGTTTTACATCAAATGATGCTTCGCATACTTTCAATCCGGTTGAAACTGCACAAGCAGGGACTTACACGGTAACCGTCACTGATGATAATGGATGTACCGCTACGGCAACGACTGAAGTCGAAATATTCGATTTGCCTGTAGCGTCCACAAGTAATAATTCGCCGGTTTGCGAAGGATCGATGGTGACATTAACCGCTTCCGGTGGAACGAGTTTCCTTTGGGAAGGACCCCTTGGATTTTCTGCTGTTACCCCTACTCCAACGCTGACTGATATCACTTTGGCACAAGCGGGAGACTATACAGTAACCGTGACAGACGATAATGGATGTACTTCATCATCCACGACAAACGTCATCGTCCATCCAAATCCTGACGGGCAAGTCGTTTCTAATTCACCGGTGTGTGAAGGGTCGATCCTTACAATAGAGGCCACAGGAGGAACGGGCTACCTTTGGAATGGCCCGGGAGGATTCGTGTCTTCTTCCTCACAAATTGAATTGGCTAATGCCAACCCTAGTCAATCAGGGACATATTCAGTAACGATTACCAACGAATTCGGTTGTGTCGATGTCCAAAGTACGGATGTTACTGTCCTAGCAGCTCCTCCGGCAACTGCGGAAAATAACGGACCTGCTTGTAATGGACAAGGAGACATTATGCTCAATTCAACCGGAGGCGTCTCCTATCAATGGAGCGGGCCGAGTGGTTTTTCGTCTTCGAGTTCTTCCCCCACAATCACTGCCCCCGGTACAGGTCAAGCAGGGACTTATACCGTAACAGTTACTGATGGAAACGGGTGTACCGCTACGGCATCTACAGATGTCCAGTTATTTGGTTTGCCCAATGGAGGAGTATCGTCTAACGCTCCGATTTGTGCAGGTGATGAACTTATACTTGAAGGAGCAGGAGGAGTTTCTTATGAATGGAGCGGGCCGGATGGGTTCATGAGTTCTCAACAAGTGCCTACTTTAGACAATGCTCCGGTCTCCGCTTCTGGAAATTATACGGTCACCGTTACAGACATTAATGGATGTACCGCTTCTGCTTCAACAACTGTCATTGTAAGTCCTTATCCAGTTATTGATGGATTTACAGATGCTCCATTATGTGAAGGCTCTACCATAAATCTGGGTGTTACGGGCGATGGAGATTTGTCTTATTGGTGGACAGGGCCTTTGGGTTTTGTAGATAGCACGGCTTCTACGATGGTAGATGAAGCTTATCTAGAGAACGAAGGCTCCTATATCGTCAGTGCCACCAATCCATATGGATGTATTTCCTATGATACCGTAATGGTGACTATGTATGAAGGTGTTTATGGAGAGTCATACGGTGATACTACAATTTATGCGGGATCTAGTGTTCCTATCGGAATTACCGGAGATACTTCATACACTTACCAATGGACACCTTTCGAAGGGTTGAGCTGTGATGATTGTCCACAAACTATCGCAACACTTGAATCATCGGCGACTTATGAAATTGTTGTAACGACCGAAGACGGTTGTACCGAAACATTCACCATTTCAATTCAAGTCGAACCGCTGACCGACGAAGCACTTGTGATTCCAAATGTCATTACGCCGAATGGTGATGGGTTCAACGATACTTGGGAAATTGACTTTATCCATCAATTCGAATTTACGGAAGTGGTCATATTAAATCGTTGGGGAGATGAAATCTTTTATGCGCAACCTTACGAAAATGATTTTGACGGTACTTTTGAAGGAAGAGATTTGCCGGAAGGCACCTATTATTATATCCTACGCCTAGGACAAGATAATGAAACTTTAAGGGGGAACATTACCATATTAAGGGAGTGATTTCCTCCCCCTTTTCACCTGTCGGGAATTATTTCCCTTTTTATTTTGTAATCATATTATCGCCATCAGCCTGATGGGATGATTGTTCAATTTTTATGATATCATATCAGTGTAATTCTAAACTCACATATCAGGA
>JAHDCE010000255.1 GCA_020630045.1 Saprospiraceae bacterium
ACAATATGTCGGAAAGTACCTGTATGCATCCTGTATTTGGTGAGCTCAATAAGTCGGAGTGGAATGAATTCCATGAGCGGCATATTCGCCACCATGCAGAACAATTCGGGTTATTGTAATAATGTCTAATAAATGGGAAATAATCCCAATCAAAAAGCCTTGAAGTGTCAAATGAACTTCAAGGCTTTTTGATTGGATAACTTTTACGGATTATTCTTGCCTCAGCAAAGTCCAAGTTTCATATCTTCCGCTTCTGTTTTGTAAAAGAACCAGCGTGTCCGGCGTGACATGCTCGATATTCACCACGATTTTTTCCATATCATCTCCTTGGGCATAGAGTCTTGTCCTTTCGATATACCACTTTCCATTGCTCTCATGCTCATTGCCTATTTTGTAGGTGAAAGTCAGATCTTTTCGAAATTCCATATAAATATCACTTGGCCTTCTTTTTCCGATTTCGTCGCCTTCGCGGATTTCGATTCCTCGCCATTTGCCGATAACGGCTTCACGTTCGATCGAATTCAGACAAGAAGGCATCATGAAAAGAAAACTCATCATAAATGAAAAAAAGAAAATGGATTTGAACTTCATGGTAATTTGATTCTAAGAGCCTGTTAAAAATTATTTTTTTCTTTAATATGAAATGAAATTTTGCCAAGGATGAGCCGCTTTTTTTGAGGAATAGCCATAGCTATTGTGATAAAAAACGGCGAAATAATTGGCGAAATGGCGTTCATATTATGAATTATACTAAATTTTAACAGGCTCTAATTAATAAAAATGACTTCCCCGCAAATCTTGCGCGGAAGTCATTATGGTTATTAGCTGATATGTATATAACGCCTTCCGGCGAAATGGTTACAATGTATTAATGTATCTATCCTAAACCTAGGAGACTGGCCCAACCGACGAATACCACGCCACCCGCTGCAAACCCTAGGAATGCCAACCAAGAGATTTTTTTCAGGTACCAGATAAAGTCGATTTTTTCCATTCCCATCGCTGCAACCCCAGCGGCCGAACCGATGATTAACATACTTCCACCTGTCCCCGCAGCGTAGGCGATAAAGTGCCACAATTTGGTATCCATCGCTTCCGTATACATCCCCATAGAGGCGGCGACCAAAGGAACATTGTCGATGATAGCAGAAGCTACCCCGATGAGCATGACCACGACATCTTGATTAGGAATCGTATTGTTCAATATTTCAGCAATGTAACGCAAAGCACCTACCTCTTGACCGTTCATGGCTCCTACGACCAAACTTTCCAAGGCGGCTACGGCCATCAAGATTCCTAAGAAGAATAGGATACTTGACATTTCAATTCGGCTCAATGCTTTGTGCGGCGAATAAAGATGCTTCCTGGCTTTGTCAAAGTTCTCTTCGGGATGGATGTACTCCGATACCAACCACACGACACCCAAAGACAACATCATGCCCAAATAGGGTGGGAGATGCGTTAGCGTTTTGAAGACCGGTACGAATACGATCATACCCAATCCCAAGTACAACATCCGTTTACTGCTCAATAATTCTTTTTGCTCCAAGTCAGTATCCGTATTCACCTTGATTTCTCCTTGGAATGCGGGAAGGAATGAAGCGATAATCGTTGGTACGGCAAAACAAACCAAAGAAGGAACGACCAAGTATTGAATCAACTTGGCAGCCGATACTTTTTCTCCGATCCACAACATGGTTGTCGTTACGTCCCCGATTGGAGACCAAGCACCTCCGGCGTTCGCGGCAATAACCGCCATACTCACGAACCACAATCGATCCGTTCTATCATGACAGATTTTACGAAGTAAGGTAATCAATACGATAGTAGCCGTCAAGTTATCGATGATAGCCGATAAGATAAATGCTAGAATACAAATGATCCAAAGCAATTTCTTTTTGCTCTTGGTTTTGACCCAACTTTTGAGAACCTCAAACCCTCGGTGCAAATCCACGATTTCAACGATGGTCATCGCTCCGATCAGGAATATCAGGATTTCAGCTGTTTTACCTAAATGATGCAGGAGGGTATTGTTGAATCCGTATTTGTTGATTTTGTAATCTTTTTCGGACAATCCGTCCACCAATTTGAACGCATGCTCATGCGTGTCGATGACGGAGAAAATTCCTTCGTGGAAACCGACTGCTAGAACCGCCCACATAATGGCACCCATCAATAATGCGGGAACTGTTTTGTCAAGATGTAACGGGTGTTCGAAGACGATGGCCAAATATCCGATGATAAACGTGGCGATGATTATCGTATCCATTTTTTCTAATTTGTTTTGATTCTTATTTTCTAAAATCGCCGCAAATTACGAGAATCAAAACAAAAAACCATATAGTTGCCGAATACCATTCCCCGAAAGGGGGAAATACTAGGGAATCTGCATCATAATTTTCCGGTAACTTTTAACTCGACGCGTCGATTGGCGGCCTGATGTTCTTGAGAAACCGCCTTAGGATATACCATTTGGGTATTGCTATATCCCTTATAGGCAAGTCGTTCCTTTTTAATGCCATTACGAAGGAGATACTCATAAACGACTTTGGCCCTGTTCCATGATAATTCCCTTTCCCATTCAGCGACATGTTGCGGTTTTGTATTAGGTTTATTGATATGTCCGCCTATTTCAACAATTACGTCAGGGTTCAAGGCAAGATTTTCAGCCAATTTTTTGAGCTCAGGAATGGATTTGGGAAGGAGCTTTGCTTGATTGCCATAAAAATATAAGTTTCTTAATGCGATTTTATTCCCGACCTTGATGGGATTCATTAGCACTTCCACTTCTACCGAATGACCCGTTTCTACGAGGAGCGAAATACTTTCATGGAAGTATCCTTCCGCAAAAATAGTATAGGAGTAGGTTTGGTCTTTATCATTGGCAAATACCCATTCCGAGATGCCTTGTTCATTCGATAAAACTTCCTTCTTACTTTCCTTGTTGGCATTGAAAACCACTTTCCCTTGAATCGGTTCATTCGTTTCCCTGTCCTTGATGATAAATACGACCTTGGATTTTTGTCCTAGGTCTTGTGGCTCCTCTTTAGGCTCCTCCTTGGGTTCAGGTTTTTTTTCAGGTCGGGCTTCCACAATCTCGGTTCGATTGATTTTGTAAACACTTACCTCAACTCGACGATTGAGTTGTCGGCCGTCCTCACTGTCATTTTCTGCAATAGGGATGAATTCACCGTCGAATCTGCTGATGTATTTGGTCCCATTGACTTTTTCTTTTTCAATTAGAAAATTGATGACAGACATTGCCCTACGTTCTGATAAACCTAGGTTGTTATTGTCTGTTCCAATAGAATCGGTATGCCCTGAAAGGAGGACGAAATCAGCGGGCATGGCTTTCAAATGATTCGCCAAATCCTGTAGTTTTTGCCGCTCTGAGTTCCGGATTTCGTCTTTCCCGAAATCAAAATAAATTTGGGCTTGGTATTCCAATGTTGTATCAAGTTGGACTTTAACTTGCCCTTGGCTTATTAAAGGGAATAGAAGCGACAGGCAAAGAATTACAAACGGATTTTTCATAAGAGTGGATTATTTATTTGATTCAAATAGGTCTTTGAGTACTCTGGGATAAGAACGTAAAGAGAATAAGAAGTGACATACATCAAACCCGGATTTTTTTTACATTTACCTTAGGAAATTACTTTCCCGATTTGGATTACGGCAAACAGATAACTCATGTCCCATACTATCACCATCCCTTTTCAAGGGTTTAGAATGCAGTTTAAAACCGGCGGATACATGAACGTTCCCTTGATGCACCAAGGGCTGATGTTCTCCGATCGGAATATCTCAAAAATGGCTCAGCATTTTAGAGGAGTATTTCAAGATAAGGTACTAGATAAAGGGAAGTACATCCGAGTCATATATGATAATACGGAAGGCGAATTCCAAGAAGGGGAAGTCTCCTTGTCATTCAAGCAAAGTAAGGATCGGATCAGTTATCCGGATTTCGAAATCATCATGCCTTATTTCTTTAGGGAAACCGAAAGGGGGATTTGGGTCATCGTCCCGACTTTGGGAACGGAAACATTTGTTGAAGATCCCGAACAATTGGAAAATAGGGTGGAAGAATGCATCCGCTTGGAATTCGTCCGTAAACAAAGGACGAAAAATGTACAAACCATCATAGAGGCCATCTGGTTCGAGGACGTGATTTTGGAGGAGGACGAAATCGTGCTGACGACCTATACACCAGCGGAACTGGAACGACTCAAGGAGAAAAAAGCTCAGGAGTTGCTTCCGACCGTAGCTCATCAAATTACCATTTCCAAGCGGATTTTGTATGGAATGGAATCCGAATTCCAGCTAATGGTAAAAGGATTGAAAGGGAAATATGGTAGAAATATTCTACTAGTAGGCCCATCCGGTGTCGGAAAGACCACTTTGGTTTGGGAATTGGTCAGGCAAAAAGGAAAACATCGTATTTCAGCAGGAATTTGGGAAACCACGGCCTCCACTTTAATTAAGGAACTGACCAGAGATACGGGATGGCAATACAACCTGCCATATGTCATCAAAGACTTGGCGAAAAGAGGGGATATATTGTATGTCCGTAATTTGATGGAGCTGTTTGAGGTCGGGCAATATGAAGGTAATAGTGTTAGCCTTGCAGAATTTTTAAGACCTTTCTTAGTGAGCGGGGAGTTGACCTTAGTTACTGAATGTACCGACGAGGAAAAAGCCCGGATTGATTTGCGAAGTCCCGGTTTCACCGCCTTGTTCAATAATATTCGAGTGGAAGAACCACGAGACGATTTGGAAGAAATAATCGTCCAAAAAGTATCTGATATCGCAGAAGGAGTCAAAGTAAGTATTCACCCTGAAGCGGTCAAGGAGACACTGAGGCTGAATAAACGATACACTCCATATTCCGGTTTTCCGGGAAAGCCTATTCGATTTTTGGAAGGTATAGTGGTCAATTCAGCCAAGAAGATGGAGAAAGATACGGTAACGACTGTCGGTCGCCCAGAGGTCATCCGTTATTTTTCCGAAGAAACGGGGATGCCGCTTTTTATGATCGATCCAGATATGCCCATGAATCCCACTGAAATCCAAAGTGATTTCAAATCCAATTTATTTGGACAAAACCAAGCAGTGGAAACGGTTGTGGATTTGATGGCAGCCGTCAAAACGGGTATCACCCGGTCAGGCAAACCAATTGCAACTTTGTTGTTCGTCGGACCTACCGGAGTGGGTAAGACGGAATTGGCTAAAATCCTTGCCGGATTCATGTTCGGAAGCCGTGAAAAACTCATCCGATTCGATATGAGTGAATATTCCGATCCATATTCCGTATTGCGGTTGATTGGCGGCGGATATTACAAGGAAGGATTACTAACTGCCGCTGTTCGCAGAGAACCGTTTTCAGTATTGTTATTCGATGAAATCGAAAAAGCGGACGCTTCCTTTTATGACATCCTATTGCAAGTCTTAGGAGAAGGACGTTTGACGGATAATTATGGTAAGCTGGTCAATTTTTGTTCGACCATTATTATCATGACTTCCAATATCGGTGCATCTGCGTTCCAGTCGGGACGTATCGGTTGGACTTCGGGGATTGATACCGAAGAAGTGGAAACACACTTCATGTCTGCGGTTGAAAAACATTTCCGCCCTGAGTTGTACAATCGAATCGACCGGATTATTCCATTTCTGCCCCTAGGAAGAGAAACCATGCGCCATGTGGTAGAACGCGAAATCTCCTTGTTCAAAAAACGGGAAGGTATTCGTTACCGAAAGTTGAACTTGAGTATTTCGGATGCTGCGAAAGACTACTTGAGCGATGCGGGTTACGATGAAAAATATGGGGCGAGATATTTACAAAGAGCCATTCGCGAAAGATTGGTGGTTCCGATGTCCCAAGAACTCAATACATACGACTTCACCGACCAACTGGAAATCCAAGTGGACGGCAATCAAGAGGGAATTCACTTTACCGTTGAAGGCGATCCCCAGCAGTTCGAATTGATGTTAGAGGAATTGCAACGCAATACCCAATCGGATTTGGCTTCGGAACTTCGACGCAACATTTACGCATTACAAGAAGGCAATATTTATGTGCGCCTGGTGAGCGACCTGGACATGCTAGAGTCCCGCAAGCGGAAAAAGCCCGAAAAGTTTTGGAAAAACGCTTCCGCCGTAGCGGAATACAATCGCTTTTCCGATGTCAATAACAGGGTGAAATCCTTTGTGGAAAAAATCGAAAAAATCGAAATGGAATTGGCGCTCGCCGTTATGGATTTGAAACCTTATCGCCCGGAATTGGTCGAGGTGACCAAAAAATGGCAAAGGGATTATCGTGGATTAAAATTGGAATTGTTTACCAGTATCCGTCCCGAAGACAGCGAATGTAGTTTTCAAATATATGG
>JAHDCE010000256.1 GCA_020630045.1 Saprospiraceae bacterium
ATAAAGTAAAAAGAACATAAGTCAAATCGCAAAGTTATTATTTGACTGTTACTAATCTTCATCATAACCCATTTCGTCCTCTGTCAGGACGCGGTGGAAATTTCCGCTACCATCATGCTTGAAGATATCCGGGTAAAAGACTTTTATTTGTACGATTTCATCACAAGTCCCATTGGGTGTGACGATTGCTTGGCGATTTTTAAATTCGGATTCGACCACCAAACGAGTTTCCGACTCATCAGAAATGATATTGTACCTCCCTTTTTTAAGGAAATGACGCATAATCGCTGAAGAACCGTTTTCCAAACGGATATAGGATTCGACCATTAAGGCCCTACCCTTCCATTTCACATATTCTACTTCTCCCTCAATATCTACTTTGATATCCGTCACTTCATTGATTTCATAGGATTCATGAAATTGCTGTATGACCTGTGCGTTGAGCGACACCAAGGTAAAAAAAGCTAAGATGAGGGATGTGATGATTCGTGTTCGCATTATCATGTTTGTTTGACTCATGCTAATTTAAGGAAGAAAAACCACAAATGAAAGCGGACACCCGGTAGTTAACTACCGGATGCCCGCTTTTAAGAAATAATTAAGTCCTCGGTAAAATGCCGAGAGGGCTGAGATAGAATCGGGATGGTTGAATTACTCTACCAAGGACAAACCATCTTCGCCTGTGATTTCAATTTTCACATTTTCAGGTGCGAAAACGGTGAATACGACATTATCCTTGAGCACTTGCCCGCGGATTTTCACTTCCTTGCCGAGATTCGGCGTTAAGATAACCGTCACGGTTCCTTTTTGCTCGGAAGTAATGTTGTAACGCCCGGCCGCCACAAGGGCCTTCAAGTACTGGGCGCTTAAATTTTGAACTGTGATTTGTGCCTCAATTTGGACATAATCATTTGACCACTCCTTAACATCAACGTTTCCATTTAATGCCAAAGATACCTCGTCTGAATCATGTAGGGCGACTGATTTGATAAGGGTTTTTGAAATGGTTTTCTGTGCCTCCGCTTGAGTGACCACAAAGCAGACAGCCAAAAATAATACTGCTAATTTGTACACTCTCTTCATAATAATACTGTTTGATAATAAAAATAAAGAATAAAAATTCAAAAATCAACAAAAACTCAAAATTTAACGTAACGACGATTTTATTCTGAGTATTTCTTCTAATAAAGGTTTTAGTTCTTCTAGTTTCATCATGTTGGCTCCATCGGAAAGTGCCTCAGACGGATTAGGATGTGTTTCGATAAATAACCCGTCCACACCTACTGCAACCCCGGCTTTCGCCAATGTTGAAATCATCTCGGGACGTCCTCCGGTAACACCTTGGGCCTTGTTGGGTTGTTGCACCGAATGGGTACAATCGAGCACCACAGGAACTCCAAAATTTTTCATGGTTGGAATACCTCTGAAATCAACGACTAAGTCACCATATCCGAAAGTGGTACCTCGCTCAGTTAACCAAGCACCTCCTTTGCCGGATTTTTTCACCTTCTCCACCGCGAAACCCATACTTTCAGGAGACATGAATTGTCCTTTTTTGATATTCACCGGCTTTCCGGTTTTTGCGGCTGCGACCAACAATTCTGTTTGTCGACACAAAAAAGCGGGGATTTGAAGTACATCTACATAATCCGCAGCCCTTTTGGCTTCTTCAGCGGAATGGACATCAGTCAGCACCGGAATACCAAAATCGTCCTTCACCTTTTTAAGAATAGTCAATGCCTTTTGGTCGCCGATTCCTGTAAAGGAATTCAAACTGGTTCGGTTGGCTTTCTTGTAGGACGATTTGAAAACAATAGACAAATTCAGCTCCTCTGACATCTTGACCAAATGCTCAGCAGTCGTCATAATCACTGATTCGGATTCAACGGCACAAGGTCCTGCTATCAAGAATAAACTTCCTGAATCAACAAAACTCAAATCCATATTTTTTCCTTGTGCCATTTTGTCCAAATGTGTTTTCAATAATCACAACGCAAAGGTATGACAATTCGTTCCCTCAAAATAACTTTATATGAAATAAAATTTTGATTTTTCACTCTTCTACTAGACTTCACAATATTTAATTCCGCAACAAGCAATAAACAATAATTAAAATATGTCTTCACCTGCAATACAAACTATTATTTCTCCTGCGTTCTTCAAATGGAAATATTCATCTGTGCCTCATTCAAAAAACGCCGGCGAAAGTGTATTTCGCAGGCGTTTTTGAAACGTTGTTCGAGGTAAAAAAATACTGTAAAGCAAATTGTCTCAACAAAAAGTGATTTCATCACGACAACCGTTACTCGTCATATTCATGCAATTTCAAAACTTCGATAATTTTAATCAGTTTTTGAGCGTATCGCTTATCTGTTGCGTAGCCGGCTTTCTTTAAGCCATGCGCCCATCCTTCATAATCTTTCGTCCCTAGCTCCTTCAGGTGTTTGTATCGGTCTTTCTGTAAAAATTTACTGTGCTCCCGATAGCTTTCCCAAGTACTTCCATACTTCCTGAAAAAGTCTTTGTGTGTATCATCTTTAAAGTTGGAACAATGTCCCTTCTTGCACTTCGTACTAAAACATTTGATACCAAAGTGGTTATTATTGGATTTTGCCAAGCGGCTGTCTCCTGCGTTACTTTCCAAAAGTCCCTGAGCCAGTTTGATACTAGCAGGAACACCGTACCTGTGCATCTCTTGCATCGCAACCGGGCCGAAGCGTTTGATATAATCCATACACTTCTTATTGTGCTTGTCCACAATCGACTGTGGCACTCCGTGTTTTTTCGCATATCCCGGATTCATCAGAAAACCGATATTGGAATAAGTATTGGCCTCTTGAACACCGCCCTTCTTACTCGTCTTTTTGTCTGATAAAAGAGCGACATCAGCGGTTTCATCATCATCCCAAGAAATGGGCAAAGAGGTTTTCATGCCGAACCCATTGGGCAATTGCCCGATGGCCGAATTCAAATTCAACGATAAACTAACGTCTTTAATCATAAGGATATAAAAGCCGAATACTACGACCATGATTCGAAGCCAATTGCCGGAAAAAAATTGTTTAACATTCCTGGCTGATTGGTAAGCTTGGTATTTGGCGCTTACCCATCCATAATTCACTGCCTGTCTCATTACTTGAATACTTTTTGTTGGAATAAATTTCATAGACAATACAAATTTAAACAAAATGTTTTTAAAAATCAAAACTTTTTGTGTTTTAATTCCGGGTTTTATCATCCCTTTGCTTCATGTCATAAATTTGGTGGCTTTCATCTTAAGATGAAAGCCACCAAGATTCTTTCTTTTTCTTTGTTGGAAAAATGTAACTTGCCCACATGTCACTAACACAAAACCACATGGATATCCACATTGTGGTCGACTCAGGGTCGACAAAGTCGGATTGGCATTTCATTTCCCCGGAAGGGGAACCCATTTATCTGCAATCGCCCGGCTACAATCCATATTATCAAGGAGTGGATGAAATTTCGACTAGTATCGGAGAGCAAATTACTCCCGAGGTAATGAAGTACGGAAGGGTAAGCCATATCTATTATTATGGTACCGGATGTTCGTCGCAAGACAGATGTGGAATTATCAAAACCGCGCTTGCACAGCAATTTCCTGAAGCAAAAGTCCATGTCACCCATGACATCATGGGAGCCGCCAGGTCATTGTGCGGAAATGAACAAGGCATCGTTTGCATCCTGGGAACCGGCACCAATGTCTGTCTTTACAATGGTCAGAAAATAACAAAAGGAATTACCTCTCTCGGGTATCTGGGAGGCGACGAGGGTAGCGCCTCATATTTGGGGCGGCTATTGCTTAAAGCATATTATTATAATACCTTTCCGGAAGAAATCGCCGAATTGTTCAAATCGACATTCAAACCGGATCAAAAAGATTTGGTCCAAGAACTTTTCGATGCTGAAAAACCCAATATTTACTTGGGGAGTTTCGTGCCATTTTTATCCAAGCACATCGAATATCCGGAAGTACGTGCCATCGTGGAAGAAGGCTTTGAAGATTTTACCAAGCGATTGCTGGGACAATTCGCCGAATTTCAAGAACTTCCGGTTCATTTTACGGGGTCCATCGCCTATCATTTCCGCGATGTACTCAAGGAGGTACTGGCTTATGAGGGTTTTCAATTAGGCAATGTAGTCGCTAAACCCATTAACGGGTTAATGCATTATCATTTAAAGGAATATACTTGAATATGAGAAGAATCGCTGTATTTACTTCGGGAGGGGACGCCCCCGGAATGAACGCCGGCGTGAGGGCGGTAGTCCGAAGCGCAAACCGTGAAGGCTTGCATGTCTTCGGTATTTATAGAGGATACCAAGGAATGATTGAAGGAGAAATCAAGAGACTTGAAAATGAACATGTCCGTAACATCATACACCGAGGTGGTACCATCCTAAAAACGGCACGAAGCAAGGATTTCATGAACAAGGAGGGTCGGCAACGAGCATTCGACCAATTGAACGCATTCGACATTGATGGCGTCATTGCTATCGGTGGCAATGGCACCTTCACCGGAGCTGATATTTTCACCAAGGAATTTGGTATTCCGTTTATCGGAATGCCCGGAACGATCGATAACGACTTATACGGTACAGATTATACCATCGGTTTTGATACCGCGGTGAATACGGCGGTAGACGCCATTGATAAAATCCGTGATACGGCCGACTCACACAATCGCCTCTTTTTTATTGAGGTAATGGGGCGTCATTCCGGATATATCGCTTTACATACGGGCATTGCGACCGGTGCCAGTGGTGTCCTTATTCCTGAAAAGGCAAAAGATACAGCGGGGCTCATCCGAACTTTGAAAAAAGCGGCGAGCCGCAAAAAGCTATTCAGCCTAGTAGTGGTTGCGGAAGGCGATGAGGAAGGAGGAGCCATCGGAATCGCCAATAAGGTCAAGGAACAGTTCGACGATTTTGAAGTGAAAGTTTCTATCATCGGCCATTTACAGAGAGGAGGCTCCCCTACTTGCCAAGATCGGATTTTGGCATCGCGCTTGGGTCATGCTTCAGTACAAGCTCTACTAGCAGGTAGAAAAAGCGAAATGGCGGGACTCGTCAATAATCAAGTGATATTTACACCTTTTGCAGAATGTATTTCCCAGGAGAAAATCATGAGTAAGGACATGATGGATATTACGGAAATATTGGCCATGGGATAATTAAAATCACTTGTGTTGCTTCACCATAAATGGCAACCTGATATCTCTCAATGTCGATCCGTCAGGTGTCGTGAATGTCGGAAACAAATTCGTCGCGATCGCTTGGGGATGGTCTAGAATTTCGTGCAAATCAAGTACAGGAGAAACGCATACTTCTTTTTCTCCTAGTATCTTCATCCATTCGTCGCGTGTTTGGGTTTGGAATATTTGTTCCAATTCCGACTTATCGAATTGGTGAATACTCAAGCTCATCAAATCATTGGTCTTCCAGTTCGGGCGTTCCAAGACATCGCATAGATTGTTCCAGAACTTCAACTCCAAAGCGCCTACTGCTAACCATTTATTGTCAGCACATTGGTATACGGCATAATTGACGATTGTATTTCCGTCAATCAGATTGAGTTTGGAAGCATCCCAACCTCCTAGCATCATTGAATAAGGAATGGTCAATATCGGAACCACCCCGTCCGCCATTGAAACATCTATGAACATTCCCTTTCGGGAAATGGATTTTCTTACAAGTCCGGCTAAAATGGCGTTCATGGTCATGTAACTTCCGCCGGCGATATCCGCCAATTGAAAACCGGGAACGACCGGCTTTCCATTCGAATCTTTCATTTGGCCCAATAAGCCCGAAACCGCTAAGTAATTGATGTCATGCCCTACAATATCCCTCATCGGCCCCTCTTGTCCGTATCCGGTGAGGGAAACATAGATGATTTCCGGATTGACCTTCTTTACATTTTGATAATCCAAACCCCAGTGCCGCATGACTCCCGGCCTGAATTGCTCGATGAGAACATCGGCGTTTTTGAGATATTCTTCAAGGGTCACCCTACCTTCTTGGGTATTATAATCTAGGATGACAGTTTCCTTATTGCGATTCAATAAACGGAACAAAACAGTCTGTCCATCCACATAAGGGCCTAGACTAGCAGACATATCCGCTCGATTGGGATGTTCTACACGGATAACTTCCGCCCCCATATCCGCCAGGTACTTGGTGGCTAGAGGGCCGGGCAATAGGCGAGTAAAATCCAAGATGGTGATTCCTTCCAATAATTGACCGGTTATTTCACTGGTGGTTTTCATAGGTGCGAAAATACCGAATTCCGGAATAATAAGTACCCGGACAAAAGTAATCATATCGTCCATGCGGCGGATTTTTGCAGTAGGCTGCGTTGTGAA
>JAHDCE010000257.1:0-5516 GCA_020630045.1 Saprospiraceae bacterium
TATAGTCAAGTATGTTTTTTTCTTTTTCATGTAAATAAAATACGAGTAGGAGGTGTCTGTTTTTTTTCCAGAATGAACTATTTTGAAAATCCTCATCGTGGACTTTCATGTAATTAATAATGTTAAGTACTAGCCTTTCTTTAGATCTGAATTCACCATTTTTTAATTTCTTTAAAGGACTGGCCTTGAGTTCAAGACCAACTTCAATAAAATCGGCTTCTGCATCTGAATTAGGGTTGTATCCAAAATAAAACTTCTCAAGAATTTGACCAAAGTTTCCTTTTCCTCTATATCCATGTTCTTGAATAGAGTCAGAACAAGATTCTTGAAGTGTTTTGTTTTTTAGTTTTTTTGCGTACTGAAGAATTGATTCTATTGAGTTTTTATCGTATTGGTTATTCATATATTTGTTTGTAAAGTTGTTTTCCTATTTTTTCAATAACACCAACTACAAGCGCATTTCCCATGAAAAATGCCCTTTTGGTATCACTAATTCCATCTAACTTCGTATGGTTGTCCGGAAACATGTTTAGACGTTCTAACTCTACTGGTGTAAGACGCCGCAGTCCTCGCTCTGATTTTATTACATGTTTGAATCTTGAAGGTGATTTACCTCCTTCACCTGTGATGATAGTACGGGATGCATTGTCAAGAGCGTCCGGATAAATCATGGCTCCTTCACTATATAAATATTCAAACCCTGCTTTGGTAATTCTCTTTTCTTTCTTTGCTCCTTTTAAATATTCCCATTTTGGAAGGTCTTCTTTTCTTAAGAAAAACTCTTCTGTTACCTCACCATTTTGTAAAATATCTTTTAAGGTTGTTTTTTTTCCTGTAAAACAAGGTGTTGTTTTAGCAGTGTAGATATTTCCGTTTATTGAAATTCCTGTATTGGAAAATGGCGATAGTTTTTGTTTTGTATTGAAATGATTAGTGATTTCTACTAAATCCCCTTCTAATTGAAAATGATTTGCTGTTTCAATTCTTTCAACTGGAAATGCTTGGGCAATTACGCCATTTGTATTTATCCAATCAATTTTTTCACTTTTATTTAATTGTTTATAGATGTTTGAGGATTTGTGATATCCTAAAAAGAAAACCCTTCTCCTTCTTTGGGGCATTCCATATTCTGCTGCATTTATTACCCTCCATTCAACAGCATAACCCAATTGATTCAGACTTTGAAGCATCACGGCAAAATCCCGACCTCTTTGTTTGGCAGGCGATTTTAATAAGCGATCTACGTTTTCAAGGAAAAGATATTTGGGCTTTTTCTTTTTTTCTTCTAATATCCGATGAATGGACCACCATAGCACACCTTTTTTTCCTTTGAGTCCTTTTGAATTGTGTAATGTTGTCGCAACAGAGTAATCTTGGCAAGGGAATCCTCCTACAAGTAAGTCATGGTCAGGTATATCCTTTGTGGGAACTTGAGCAATATCTACATTAGAGTGATTTTCTTTTCCGAATCTCTCCTCATAGACCATTGAAGCATGTTGAGTTTTAGTCGAAGGTTCCCATTGGTTACTCCAAATGATATTGAAGTTATTTTTCTCTAACCCCAATCTGAATCCACCTACGCCTGCAAATAATTCGACGACCTTTATTTTGTTATTTTCCATTCTTTTGTTGATTGTAATACTTGATTTTTTCCTCTGCCACTTTTAATATTTCTACTGCGGCATCTGAATACTTAAGAGATTCGACAATCCGTTCCGAGTACCAATTAATTAGAAGATCTTTTTCTTTGAGGTTGTAATAATTTGCTAGTCTAACAACTTGTTCCTTAGTGGGTCTTCTTTCATTTTTTTCAAATTTGCTGATTAATGAGGGATCTATATCAACAGCAGCGGCAACCTTTCTCAAGATTAGCCTTTGATTAGTTCGGGCAAGTTTTAAAATTTCACCAAGGGTTTCCATTAGACAAAAAGTTTCATGACGAATTTTGTCCAAAAGTAATTGGTCAAATCATATTTGCCAAATTTTTTTTTCAGTTTTTTAAACAAAAAATTTTAACAGGTCACTCCCCAACCCGCAAATTCACAGAAATACCGTTCTCCTTTGCGGCCTCGAACTGTTTGATGCGGGTTTCGATAGCGACCTTGTCCTTTTTTGAAAATGTGGGGTAGTCAGCCTCTAAAATATCATTAAGCTCTTTCAGTATCGAAGCTTGGCTGTTCCAATATGTATTCTCCGGATTGGTGATGTCTTTCATGGCATCTTCCTTGAATTTGACGACTTCGTCCTTGAACAAATCCGTCATTTCGAATATCTCGTCCACAAGGGCGAATATGTCATTGTGCTTACCGCTTCCTAGGAGAGAATGACCTCCGAAGTCCCAAGTCTGGACAAAGTAGCTTGCAAACCAATATTCGATACCATCATTGTTGAAGACCTCCATGCCCAAGTCCGTGAACATATCATCCTCCTGTCCTTCCGTCTGCCTCGCCTTTTTGTTCATTTGGCCGTAGTCCTTGAACAAGTAATATTCAGTTCCCTCGGCGACCAATTCCACGACATATCCGGGCATTACGGTTTCGAGCCAATACATATCCGGCAAGTCATTGCTTGCGGCATAATGCACCTTTTCATCCATCATCTTTATGATTTTGGATTTCAAAGAGTCACCCTTAAGGAAGACATTTTCAAATGCTTGTGAGGTCGGCGCGTTGGCATAAGCTTCTTGGTATGAAATGACCTCTTCGGTCAGCTTTTCCCCCAAGATGCTTTTCATTCTGTTTCCTAGAAGCATTTCTGCCAATTCCTCGCTATCTTCTCCTAGGAAAACAACGCCTCCTCCATATACCCATCCGGTATCACCTTCCGGTGTTTTTATGGAAATCCAAGGCTCGTCATGCCAGACACCCCTAAGTTTGATCCTTGTAGTGGAAGACGTCATTTCTCCACCATATGGGACTTCCGTTCCCAAAGGAAGCGATCCGATGACATCAAAGTCTATACCAGCCTGTTTCCGAATTCTGAGCTGATCCAAAGTGGCCTTTACAGTGATGGGAAAAGCCCCTTGTCGGGAAGGTTCTTTAGGTGTGTTGATTTCGGGTACTTCAGGACTTTCAACCGACGGCTCCCCCGAACCGCCACAAGAATTGAACAATAAGATTAGACTTGCGAATAATGGTAAGCGGAGGAGTCGTCGGTTCAGTTTCATTCCTTAACAATCATGTATTTGTGTTTCTTCCCGTTTTCAACCAAGAGAAACTTGTCATGTAAAAAGTCGGCTGCCGAAATTTCACGAGCGTGGGATTGCAATTTTTCCTTATTGATAGAAATCGCATTACCCTTAATGGCTCGTCTGGCGTCGCCGTTGGAGGCACAAATGCCGGTTTTACTTGCCAAAAGGTCGATGACGCCAAGTGGTTCTGAAAAATCATTTCCCGGAAGGGAAAAACTATCCAATCCATCAGCGATCATCTGCAACTGGTCCCCTGTCAAATCAGCCAAGTCAGAGTTGCGTGTCTTTTTGCCCCACAACAATTGGGTCAGGCGTTCGGCTTCCTCATATTCTTGACGGGAGTAAACGCGTTCGGTCAACTCTTCTGCAAGAATTTTTTTCAATCCGTTGATATTATTGGTGTATTCTGCTTCCAATGCTTCTACTTCCTCCTTGGATTTTAAGGTAAAGTATCGGATGAATTTCGGAAGGTCGCGGTCATCACAATCAATCCAGAATTGGTAGAAAGCGTAAGGGGAAGTGAATTTCCTGTCAATCCAAATATTTCCTTTTTCCGATTTTCCGAATTTACTGCCGTCCGCTTTTGTCAACAAGGGAGTGGTGACAGCATAAGCCTTTCCATTCAAATTCCTACGGACGAACTCGGTTCCTGTCGTGATATTTCCCCATTGATCCGATCCACCCATTTGAAGGGAGCATCCCATTTGTTCGTACAAGCACTGGAAGTCGTAACCTTGCAGCAATTGGTAACTGAATTCGGTAAACGAAATGCCTCGTTCAATCCTGTTTTTGACAGACTCCTTGGACATCATATAATTCACCGTCAAGGTTTTTCCTACGGTGCGTAGAAAATCCAAGGCATTCATCTCTTTGTAAAAATCGTAGTTGTTGACCATGACGGCCTTGTTTTCACCATTCTCGAAATCGAGGAATTTGGCGAATAACTCCGCTTGGTATTTGAGGTTGGAATCGAGCTCTTCGTAAGATTTCAAATCCCTTTCTTTGTCCTTGCCAGAAGGGTCTCCGATACGTCCGGTAGCTCCTCCCATCAATACTACAGGCTTGTTGCCCGCCCGTTGAAACAGGGTCAAGAGCATGATCTGGACATAGTTGCCGATGGTCAGTGAAGGAGCGGTCGGGTCGAAACCGATATAGCCGGTCACCATTCCTTTTTCAAGTTCTTCTTTGATTCCGGGGGTCATGTCTTGCAACATACCTCTCCACTCAAGTTCTTCTAGAAAATTCAATGCCATTTGATTTATTATTTTGGATGTCAATCGGTTTTTTGTACATATAAGTACCTGGGCAAAAGTAATCGAATAATGATTTTCAAGGGTATTTTTGTTTTAGTCGAGGGAAGCCCGGAAACTGGTAGCCGTAGCTACCAAGTTGAGGACTGCACGAAGGATAAAGCAAAAATACCTGAAAAGCATATTCCCTGATTATTTATGGTTGGGTACTTAATTCCCTTCCGGGAAATAATGGGCGAAATTAATGATTCTTCTGAAGGTTTTGGAGGTTGCTTGGAGAATCTATTTAGGTAAACCACCTTTTCCATTATATTTACGCACCGAATTTTGAAAATATATCATATACAATATGAATAAAGTAGTAAACGGCGCCCGCGAGGCTCTGGAAGGATTGCAAAACGACATGACACTCATGGTCGGTGGTTTCGGATTGTGCGGAATTCCCGAAAATTGCATTTCTGAAATGGTTAGGTTGGGAGTAAAAGGACTGACCTGCATTTCCAACAATGCTGGCGTCGATGATTTTGGACTGGGTTTATTATTGGACCAACGTCAAATCAAGAAAATGATTTCCTCCTATGTAGGAGAAAATGCCGAATTCGAACGCCAGATGTTGAGTGGTGAACTTGAGGTGGATTTGATTCCCCAGGGGACGTTAGCCGCCCGTTGCCATGCCGCCGGAGTCGGTATGCCTGCTTTTTATACCCCGGCCGGTTATGGAACCGAGGTTGCCGAAGGCAAGGAGGTTCGTTATTTCGATGGCAAGCCCCATATCATGGAACATGCATTCAAGGCGGATTTCGCCTTGGTTAAGGCTTGGAAGGGCGACCGCTTCGGAAATGTCATTTACAAGGGAACGGCAAGGAATTTCAATCCACTAATGGCTATGGCCGGAAAGATTACGGTAGTAGAGGTGGAAGAGCTGGTGGAACCGGGTGAATTGGATCCGAATTTCATTCATACCCCAGGCGTATTCGTACAACGTATTTTCCAAGGCGTGAATTATGAAAAACGAATAGAGCAGAGAACGGTTCGGGCTAAGAATTGAATTAAATTATTGAGATGATTCGCCGAGT
>JAHDCE010000257.1:5526-6327 GCA_020630045.1 Saprospiraceae bacterium
CATGTTAGATAGAAATCAAATCGCAAAAAGAATTTCAAAAGAATTGCAGGATGGTTGGTATGTCAATTTAGGAATTGGTATTCCTACCTTGATTGCGAATTATGTTCCGGAAGATATCAGTGTGGTATTCCAATCCGAAAACGGAATTTTAGGGATGGGGCCCTTTCCCTTCGAGGGAGAAGAAGACGCCGATATGATCAATGCGGGTAAGCAAACGATTACGGCCATGCCCGGTGCGTCCATCTTTGATTCCGCTACCAGTTTTGGAATGATTCGTGGCAAGCATATTCAATTGACCGTCCTAGGAGCGATGGAAGTTTCCGATAGGGGAGATATCGCCAACTGGAAAATACCCGGACGGCTGGTCAAAGGTATGGGTGGAGCCATGGACTTGGTCGCTTCCGCCGATAATATTATCGTAGCGATGATGCACACCAATAAGCGCGGGCAATCCAAATTATTGAAATCTTGTACGCTACCATTGACGGGTGTAAGATGTGTCAAAAAAGTAGTGACCAATATGGCGGTACTAGATGTGACGCCGAATGGGTTTAAGTTACTAGAACGGGCACCGGGTGTAAGCGTCGATGATATTGTCCAAGCGACCGAAGGTCGCCTGATTGTAGAAGGTGATATTCCTGAAATTGAGTTGGATTAAATCTTCCCTTTCGGGGAAATCAAAAAAAGGTCTGAAGAAATTCTTCAGACCTTTTTCGGTTCTAAGGGTTTATTGTGAAGGAAATATTAAAATAAATAAAAAAAAGAAAGCGATATAATAGTTCGCTTTTTCTCACCGTTTTT
>JAHDCE010000258.1:0-3258 GCA_020630045.1 Saprospiraceae bacterium
AAGCACCCGAAAATTCGTGGTTTCGCTCCTGAAATCACCAATGTCGTTTTCTTAGGCCGTGAAAAATTCGATCGCAATTATGTCGAATCATTCAAAATTAGAGTTACTGTCGACAAACGTCCCAAAACCGTGAAAATCATGTATCGGTTCTCTAGTGATGAGCCATACAAATCGGCTCTTTTGTATGATGATGCCAAACACGATGATAAAGGTGCGGGTGACACTATTTATGGTGGTGAAATCAAACCTTCCGGAAATAATGTAGTCATGGAATATTACATCGAATCCGAAAATGCGGCCGGTGTTAGTTTCTTCCCTGCACATTATATGAAAGCTCCTGAAAAAGCTTCCTTAAAAGACTTGAATCAAAGCAAGTAGTTTCCTATTGGAGAATTGATTAAAACCCGATAAATACAATACAGCGTATTTATCGGGTTTTATTATTTTATGAATAGGAATAAATCAAAAAAAGAACTCCCCGTGTGGTGACGGGGAGTTCAACTCCTCTTTAAAAAATAGAACCCTAAATACTAGTTGTTGGTGGGGTATGTTGTTTCGAGGTATGAACTAGTTGTAAAACGGGTTAAGTTGCTATTAGGGTTAAGTTGTTTAGTAGGATTTACATAGTTGAAATAAAGGAGTTACGATCATAGTTGAATGGGGCACCATAGAAGTTGGGATAAATTTTGCATGAAAAAAATCATAGTTGTTTCGGGGTTAACCTCCGAGCCTATGGAAGATGCGTTTTTTGGAAATATATTTCAAGGTTTTGTTTTACCGAAGGTAAAGGCTCTTGAGGGGGTTGAAGTCAATTTTATGTTTTCATATTATCTGTTACTTAATTTGATAATTCAAAGATAAGTCGTCTCATAACCGAATCTTTAAGACACTTTTTGACAAGTGTGTAAGGATGAGTTATTTTCAATTTTGAAAGGAATCTTTTTTCCCGATCACAATTCAAATATCCCTTATAATAATAAGGGGAGCGAAGACAGGAAATGAGAAGTGTGTAAGCAAAGCCGAGAATTTTAGATTTCTGAGCGGCATCTTTTGTTCGGCTACAATTCTTTATTAATTTTGGAATTTATGCCAAGACCCTTAGAATTTTCTCCAATTTTTGAAATATCATATAGACCCACAATGAATCGGCTTCTAAGACAATGAACCTCGAAACAGATGAGCACATTTCTTAAAATTTATGTTCAATTAGAAAACCGAGCCAGAAAGGATTTTGCCGCGTTCGTCAAAGTCAGGTCGGGTAGCGATGGCGTACACGCCATCATTGATTTTTTGCTAGAAAAAAATCCAGAAATCAAAACGGATGGATTTGATTCATTACTGGCAGAAGTATTTCCTAACGGACAAATCAATTCCAATAAAAAACGGCACCTGCACCGCTTGCTCATCCAACATGCTGAAGAATACAGCATCCTTAAGCATTTGGAAAAATCGGAAAATAGCTTTCAAAGAAAAACCTTATTCGCAGAGTCGCTAAAAAACAAAGGGGACGATTCCTTTTTTTTCGATGCCATCAACCAAGCAATTAACAAATTGGAGGGGGGCAAACGTAGAGACATCGTCTACTATCGTACCCGTTACGCCCTCAATCATTCCAGGTATTTTCACTGGCGAACGCCCAAGGGCGAGGCTCCCGATAAAGTGAAAAACGATTGGTTGGGTATGATGCAACAAGACCTTGAGTCATTGTATCAAATCACATCTTGCCAATTAGACACCGAACGACAGTTCATGCAATCCCGCGTAGCGGATTACAAGCCTGAAAAGCAAGAATACCCCCTGCCCGAATTGTGTAAGATATTTAAGAAGAATATCGAATTAACCATTTTATTCGACGATGATGCCTACAAGGACCTAAAGAGGGCTACGTTTGAGTCACTTGAATTAGCTGACAATTTCGAACAATCCAATTTGATTTATTTCTTACTGAATCATTGTGCGAACGCCATTCGAAAAAACAAGATTGAATATTATAAAGAATATGTGGCTGTGGTAGATGCGGCTTTGAATAAGAAGTTGCTTATGGATTATGGAACGATGGATAGCGTGTTGTTCCTGAATTGCGTGACTTGTTCTTTGCGAACAGGTGGTGGTGGCCCCGAAGTTGCACATGAGTTCATCGAAAACTGGCGTGGAAAACTCCATAGTGAAAGCAAAAAGTATTTACCGGACTATGCAAGCACAAAGATATCTATGAGCGAAGGCGAATTCCAAGAAGCCTTGGATAGCTTCAATCAGATCCAAGATACAGATGGACTTCAATTCGACTTGCATATCAGAACGGACAAATTGGTCTGCCAATTCGAATTGGAAAAACTTGGCATGCTGAATCTGCACAAATCTCAAGATTTTCCAAGTATCATCGGAAACAACCTGAGATATTTGAATCGAAAAGAGTCCGACTTCCAAAATGGAAATGATCAAGTTTTAGCCAATAAGAACTTTTGTCTTATTCTCCGAAAAATTGCGAATAAGGCCAACGAATTAAATATAACTCAAGAGGACAAACAAAATTTGCAAGAAGAGCTTGAAGGCTTTAGTCATATCGTCTTGGCAGATTGGCTAAAAAAACAAATTGATTGGCTGCCTTCTTAAATTGCAGTTCCCGAAAATTAAATATTGCTTTTTTGCGTATAATTATTCATTTTTTTGATTAAAAATTTGATTTTCTCCTAGTGATTATCATACATTTATGTTGAGTAAAACAGCATAATTAATTTGATTAAAATCACCAAAACATGGAAATATTATATTTGTTCATCGGGCTTTTGCTCGGGGCAATCATCGCTTTTTTCTATGTGAAATCCAAATCAAAAGGTATTCCTTCCGAGGAGGTGGAAAGGGATTATATACCTAAAAAAGTTTTGGTTTCGATAGAAGCCCAAATGGATGTTCAAAAGGCTGACTTGGTGGAGAAGGAACAAGAAATCAGGGACCTTGGCTCCTCGCTTTCCGCCAAGGAGCAAATCATCATCAATTTAGAAGACAAATTGTTTTTGCACAAGGAGGAAGTGGACAATCTCCACAAGCAAATGGAAGATCGATTCGCCAATTTGGCAGAACGCCTTTTTGAAGAGAAGGGAAGAAAATTCGCCCTTCAAAACAGAGAACAACTCAGTGGCATCCTTAATCCGTTTAAAGAAAAATTCAGGGAGTTCGAAGACAGCATCGAGAAAAAATATTGGGAGGAATCAAAAGAGCGTATTTCTTTGAAAAAAGAAATCGAACAACTCAGGGACT
>JAHDCE010000258.1:3268-6315 GCA_020630045.1 Saprospiraceae bacterium
AATATGCAATTGAGCGAAGATGCCAATAATTTGGTGACCGCTCTAAAAGGAGACAACAAACTTCAAGGTGATTGGGGCGAATTCAGATTGGAGGTATTACTGGAAAAAGCCGGACTCACCAAAGACGTCCATTACACCACACAAAAATCCTATGTCCATCACGAAAACGGAAAAATGTTCCGTCCGGACTTCATCATTAATTTGCCGGAAGGCAAAAACTTGGTACTGGACTCCAAAGTTTCATTAAAAGCCTATGAAGGGTATTTCTCGACCGATGACCCGGCCGAAAAGGAAAAATTCCTCAACGCCCATGTCAATAGCCTGAAGACGCATATCAAGGAATTGAGCGCCAAAAACTATCAGACGCTCTATCAAATTAATTCCCCGGATTATTTGTTGCTCTTTGTGCCCGTCGAACCCGCTTTGAGTGTTGCTTTACAAAAGGACGCCAAGGTGTTTTTAGAAGCTTTGGATAAAAACATCGTCATCGTCAGTACCACGACGCTCCTAGCGACCCTTAGAACGGTTTCATTCATTTGGAAACAAGAAAAACAAAAGAAAAATGTGCTTGAAATCGCAAGGCAAAGCGGTTTACTATACGACAAGTTCTGTTCTTTCACCGGCGATTTGTTAGAGGTGGGTAAACGCATGGAACAGGCCATGACCGCTTACGACAATGCACGCCGTAAACTCAGGGATTCAACAAAGTACGGCGACACATTGATCGGTAGGGCGGAAAGGATTAAAAAATTAGGGGCAAAAACCACCAAGGAACTTCCGGTTGAATTAACTGAAGATTTACCCGAAGAATCATTGAACGGAAAACACAAGTAACCTGTTTCTTAAGTAAGATTAATGTTTCTGTCCGTTTGTTTTACCCGGACGAAATTGTGCTGATTTAGGTCTTTCTCCTGCTAGGAGGAAGGCCTTTTTTGTCCATCATGAAAAAATCAAAGAAAATCATATGTTTTTATATCATTTTTTTCTTGAATAGCAACAAATTAATTACATTTACGTAGCTAGGGATCCTTGGTGGTTTCTAGATTCAAATCAAATCAAAACGACGGCAATTTTTACAGGTATGAGGACGGCAATCTTAATCTTTCTCCTAGGAATACTTTTTGTATATTTTAATACCAATTCCGCTGCTTATCAAGAAACCGAAAAGCAAGAGGAAAAGGTGGTCATGCCAATGGCAAAAATGGATACGCAAGCTCCCGGCTACTTCCTTGGAGTTGACAAAACTTATACTGAAAAAGTCCTAGAAGGAATCGCTCCTCCAAATGACGCCGCCAATCTTCCGGATGACTTTGATTTAAGATGATGTTGGTTAATACACTTTAAACAAAGTAATTTAAAGAATTGGGAACAAGATTTTGTCATGAATCAATGAGCGCCCGGAGCCTGATAGCCGTAGCTATCATGGCGAGGATGCGAAGCTGAGTCAGGACGAAAGATGTTTTCAAAATTTAAAATTGTTTAGTTTACAGTGTATTAAGCCCAAGCTTTCTTTACCTTAGCGGAAAATGACCGTTATGAAAGCTTTCTTCTCAACTTTATTGCTATTATCATTTTATTGTACGATTTCATTTTCGCAAACTACAGTCCAAGTAGGTACAACTACTTTGACCGAAAGAGTAGTGGCCACCGGCCTCCAAATTCCATGGGAAATCCTCTGGGGGCCTGATGATCATATTTGGGTTACAGAACGCCATGGTTACGTCAAGCGGATCAATCCCGAATCCGGCAATATCACAACCATTTTGAATATTTCTTCTACCGTTCAAGACGGATCGGGAGAACCCGGATTGCTAGGAATGGCGCTTCATCCGGATTTCGAAACCACTCCGCTGGTTTATTTGGTTTACACTTACCCATCCAGTTGGAGCTACAAAGAAAGATTGGTAACCTACGAATGGGATGGAAATCAACTCGTCAATCCGAACATTCTTCTCAACGAATTGCCCGGTGCTAATATCCACAATGGGTCTAGGCTCCTTGTAACGCCGGATGACAAATTGCTGATGACTACCGGAGACGTAGGAAGCTCTTCCGTCGCCCAAAATATGTCTAGCCTTAACGGCAAATTGCTCCGCTTCAATTTGGACGGATCGATTCCTTCGGATAACCCGAATCCCTCCAGTTATATTTGGTCATTTGGACATAGAAACGCTCAAGGTTTGTGCATTGCCCCGGATGGAACCCTATACAGTTCCGAACACGGGCCAAACTTCGGTGATGAAATCAATATCATTTTGAAAGATCGCAATTACGGTTGGCCGAATGTAATCGCGGATTGTAATACGACCAGTGAAAATAATTTTTGTATTGCTAATAATGTCGTAGAACCGATTTGGGCATGGACGGACTACTGTATCGCTCCCAACGGTATGGAATACTATTCACATGAAGCAATTCCCGAATGGCAGAACTCTTTGCTTGTTGCCATCCTAGGAGGTATCGGTGCCAAGGAACCGCGAGTCGCTCACCTTGAACTCAACAGCGATGGGACCCAAGTCCTTTCCGAAACACCTTATTTCGAATCTTACGGACGTGTCCGTGATATCTGCGTTAACCCATACACAGGAGCGGTTTATTTCGCTACAAACGGGTTCAGTTATCCTGGTGCGACTCCGAACCAAATCGTGGAGTATTCCAATTTGAATTATACACCGACATCTACTGCCAACCTGGAAGTAGAAAATCAATATATGAAAGTCAGTCCCAATCCCATGACAGCGGGAGGAGTAGTTGAATTTTCCGAAAACTTCATCGGATTTGGATATTCCATTATTTCTTATGATGGACGAATAGTAAAAACCGGAAACATCAACAATACGCTACTTCGAATAAAAAAAGATGATTTGTCAGAAGGTGCTTATTACATCAAAGCCACCAATAAAAACGGAACCATTACCCAAGTGATAATGGTAAAATAAGTACTCGGTCAAAAGTAATGTATAGAAACAGGCGAGAGGATTTTTGTGGTAGTCAAGGCGTGAAAACCGCGCATAGCCTAGCTACGCAAGGATTTTCACAACGCAGCC
>JAHDCE010000259.1 GCA_020630045.1 Saprospiraceae bacterium
ACTTTTGGGATTGCCAATCCCAATTCCCCGCTTCTTGTTCGATAGCAAACACTACCTTATTTTTGTCATTTTTCTTCCAGCGGTTTTTATCCATGTCCATAACTGAAACGGACAATACGATACTGTTCAATTGATCTGATTTATTATTGTAATACCAAAGTAGATTCACTTCATACCATTCTATTTTTGAAAGGTCATATCCGACCTCTTCAATCCGTTCATAGGTTTCTTCATCATAACTTACGAAAGTATCCGTCAGGGATAATATCCGATCCATTTCATCAAAAGAAATTACATCGCCGATACCGTTCTTTATTTCAATATTATCACTATCTAAACAAGTGCTCAACATCGTTCTACTCAAGAAGGTGCTCCCTCCGTTGCACCAAACATCAGGACTTGTTTTTAAGGGTTCACAATTGTTTTTGTACTTCCGTCTTAAGACGGAAGTCTCCTTGTTTTTTATTACAATATTATCCTTGGATTCAAAGGAATAGTAATAACTGGATTCAGCTGCCCAAATAACATCCGGATCAGATAAAATATCGTCTTTCACTCCTTGAGCAAACATCATTGACATACTGCCCAAGAAGGCAAAAACCACCAACATCATTTGATACATTTCCCTTTTCATTTTTCATTATTTTAGGAAGTCATCAGTCCTTCAATACTTCAACAATGGCATCCATCAAGGATTCGACATCATTAAATTTATCCATAGCGTTTCCGTCTAGCAGCAGTTTCCATTTCTCCCCTTCCCGTAACCACAAAGCAGGATATTCTTCTTCCCTTCCGGGAAATTTTTTCCGAAAGGAATCTTTAAGATAAAAACTAGATGGCATATCCAAGTCTTCTAAAAACTCCTTCCAAACCTTCTTTTTAAATGCCAAGCTGTAGGTAATGCTACAAAGATTGCATTCCGCAGGTTGATTCGGCAAGACTTCGGCAAGGAAGTCCTTCGCCAAAGAACCTAAGCTCAGCGTCGCATTGTAAACAAATATCAGTTCTCGTTTATTATCCTCCATTGGTATGAAGTTAAGGATAATCTGCAATAATATATTCATCAGTGTATAGATTCACAAACGAGTTCCTTACATTTGAAATGGAGGGCAAAACCAAGACCAAATGGCGAAATTCACGGATACCGAAATCCAAGAGCGGTTAGAGAAGAACAAAACGATTTACTTCGAACATTTCGACGTGGAGTTTTGTCGTGCGTTGACTGAACATGTCTTGTCCATCCATATCGACACTTATTTCCGTGTCAAGAAGGTCGGTTTTGAAGAACCTATCGAAAGGAATAATCCCGATGCTCCTGTCATTATCATCAGCAATCATTCGGGGATGGCTTTTCCTTGGGACGCCATCATTTTCTTGTCGCAGACCTTCAGAGAAAATGATTACGACCACAATCAAGTCCCCAGACCATTGGTCGCTCCTTTGCTTTCTCAAACCTTATTGACGAATCCATTCATGATTCCGCATTTTTGGAAAAAATGCGGGGGTGTAGACGCCTCTTTCCTCAATTTTGAAACGATGATGGAATACCCGGATTCTAATGTCATGATTTATCCGGAAGGAGTGCCAGGAATAGGAAAAGGTTTTAACAACAAGTATCAGCTCCAACGATTCGCGACATCATTCGCCCGTATGGCACTCAAGCACCAAACAGATATCGTTCCTTATGTCACCATCAATGGAGAATGGGTGAATCCTTATTGTTACAGTTTTGATTGGATTAATAAAATCGTTAAAAAAATAGGGTTGGCTTTTTTTCCTATCGGAATACACACACCGCTCTTGTTTTTTCTCCCTTGGATGTTTTACTATGCCATGCCCGCCAATTTGACTTACGTCAAATGTCGACGCATCCGAACTCGTGACCACATCGACAAATTACCTGAAGACATTACGGAAGAAGATGTCAAACGATTCAGGGATATCGTACATGCATCCATGCAAGAAGATTTGGACAAACACGAAAAGGAGTATGGAAAAAGGGTCTATGACCGCCCTACACTCTATCGGAAAATCAGAGAAAACTTCAAGCACTTTCCATTTATGTTTCCAATTGCTTGGCCCATTATTTTCGCTGAGTTCGAAAGGCAATGGAATAGATATAAAAAGAACGGCACTCCCATTCAACTAAAGTACGGATTAACAGGTTTGATTATCATGTTGATATTGAATCCTATCGTAATTTGTTATTATATCCCTATCTTAGGGTGGATTCCATTATTAATTAAAGGATATCGGAATAATACACTAGGAAAAAATTGAATCGCACCAAAGCATGTTATTCGGAAAAGGAAATAAAGTCAGGTTTATCCACACAGGAGAAGAAGGAGTCATCATCTCTTTAATGGACAATAACATGTATCAAGTATTGACTTTAGATGGCGTGACGATTCCCGCTTTTGCCGGAGACTTGGAACGTATCCGTCCTGAAGAAAACTATTCCACCGTCAAGGGGAAATTGATACGAATCCAAAAGAAAACTCCTAGGACGGATATCCCTCTTCCCAATATCCAATATGAACTTCTAAAGAGTGAAGGGATACTCCTTGGATTCGTTCCTGTCAAACGGGATGATGGGTCGACTCAGCGTTATGTCGTCTATTTGATTAATGCAACGAGATTGGACGCTTTGTTCGATATCAAAATTACGACAAAGGATAAAACCATCATTAAGAAAAACGGCGTTTTAGCCGCATCACAAGTCACCCGACTTGTGGATATGCTAGCAGATACATTGAGTGACAATCCAAAAGTAGAGGCGAGTTGTCGCGAATCAAGTACGGCGGGATTGAGCGATTGGAAAACAAAATCTCTCCGTTTAAAACCCAAGCAGTTTTTTTCCAGGCATCGAACCGCTCCGTTGTTGGGAGTTTCTGCTTTTGTCTATAATATTTTCGAAGATTTCGATAAAACAGAAAAGGAAGAATCCCTCAAATCATACACCAAAAAGAAGTTGGCTCAAAAAGAAGTTGACCAACCCTATGAAAACCCGGCAACGGTTTATTCCGATGTAAAAAAATGGACATTGGATGACATCCAATCCTTCGCCGAATTCCCGACAGACCTTGACCTCCATATTGAGAACTTGACAGAAGACTATGCTTCTTGGGACAATGCTCGAATTTTGAATTTCCAAATGACCAATTTCGAGAACTATATCGACAAGGCCGTTCTATTGGGAATACCAAGAGTATTCGTTATTCACGGAATCGGAAAAGGGGTGTTGAAGAATAACATCAATACCATCCTTTCCAGACTTAAACGAGAAGGGTCAATCCAATCTTTCTCGAATGATTTCCACCCTAAATATGGCAATGGTGCAACTGAGGTCGTCATCCTCAGCACTTAATTTTCAGATACAGAAAGTTACTCAAGAATGTAAGTAACCCGGCCTACGTTTATCTCGTCAAATATGCCATTCGTCGTTTTTACCGGAAGGTGAAAGGAAAAGATTGTAAATTATCCATATGAAAGTGCTAAAACATATTCAACAAGCTAGAAAAATCATCAAACCCATGAATGATCGATTAAAAGAATCCCAATCCAACCATGCAGATACCATTATCCGAAGCCATGTACTTTGGTCAATGGGGGCAGGGGCTTTTATCCCTTTACCCATCCTAGACAGTGTAGGTGTAGCCGCCTTACAAATAGATATGGTTCGCCAATTGTGTAAGGTTTATGGCATTGATTTCCAAGATGCGAAGTTCAAGGCCATTATCTCTTCGATAACGGGTTCGTTCCTAGCACGTGCAGGAGCCAAAAGTTTGATTAAACTTATCCCGATTGCGGGAACATACATCGGTGCAGCGGCAATGGGTGTTCTTTCAGGAGCATCCACTTATACGTTAGGAGAATTGTTTAAAAATCACTTTGAGAGTGGAGGAACGCTCCTTGATTTAGACTTGGATCGGATGAAGCGTCAGTTTTCGGAGAAGTTCGAAAAGAACAAAGAAATAGTCAAAAAAATCAAAGAGGACAATGACAAGCAACGTGCGGAAGGCGACAAAGAAGGCTCTTTCACCGTTCATCAATCGGACACAGAAACGCCTCCTGCCTTTGAAAGTGCAGAGAACACTCCTCCCCCTCCCCCGGCGGCTAGCATTACGGAAGAATTAAAAAATCTGGCCGATTTAAAGGAACTAGGAGTTATTTCCGAAAAAGAATTCAAGGACTTGAAAAAGAAATTGATTCAGAAGTTTTCTTAATCATCAAAAAGGATATCCAATAGCTAGGTTAAAAGTCCCGGCTCTCAAGTATCCGCCATCCAACCAATATTTACCGGTATCCCCATTCGGATAGTTGTTTCGAATGGGGATACCATAATCGAACCTCAAGATAAAATAAGTAAAATCAGCCCTTAGTCCCAATCCGGTTCCGACAGCAAATTGTTTCCAAAAATCAGATGACAATTTAGCTTCAGGTCGATCGACATCAGTCTGTAACAACCATATATTCCCAATATCCAAGAAGGCCGCACCCTCTAATAACCAGAACATGTCAAACCGATACTCTAAACTGTATTCTAGCTTCAAATCACCTGTTTGATAGAACGGCTGATTGGGATTGACGACATTCTCAAAATGTCCACCAGGCCCCAATTCACGAACACTCCAAGCTCGAATACTATTAGGCCCTCCGACATAAAACTGTTTCACGAAGGGGACAACTCTAGAGAACCTTCCATAAGGAGCCGCTACGCCTACACCTGCCTTCATCGCAATGGCCGTCCTAGGAGAAAGCGTCTTACTCCATCTGGCTTCGACCTCAGCTTTCACATAATTGGCATATTGTAAACTATCGAAAAAGACCCATTCTTTATTGGGGGCGAAAATGCTGTTGATACCTAATATTTCCATACCGGAAACCTCTCCATACATCCGCAAAGACCACAAGCCTTCTTCTGGTGACCGATTGGCCGTGTAGGAAGCCGTCATGTCCCTAAACAACACACCCGTAAATAATTGACTACCGAAACTCCTCGCCAAAAATTGGTTGTCATCTAATATCGTTTGGAAATCAGGCTGGGCTTTCGGACGGAAATAATCAACGCCTACTTGAGACAAGATCAATTTCCACCGATCATTCGGAGAAATATTAAATCCGAATGAAGCATCCAAGGAGTTATATTGGTAAAAATCCACCAAGGAAACATAAGTATAACCGACCTTCAATCGAGTATTGGCCGTTTCTTGAAGTTTCTGGTAACTTCGTTTTGGAAGAATTCTACTAAATCTCAATGCCGAAAACAAACCGGTAAAATCAGCGAATTTGGGCATATTCAACTCCGCTCCCAAATTGATATCGATAGAATTGAACACACGATTCGGATCACGGATGGCAAATTCCACCCCGGCATCAATATTTCCGGAAAGGACTTCAGCTCCTCGGAAAGTATTTCGATTTCTGTAACTAAAACTCAGCCCCGTACCAATGGATGTATTTTGCAAGGTGTTATTGTTGGCCGTATTTACTTCTAAGTCCGTTGCCAACTCCATCCTTTCCTTGGAAGGCAAGAAGATTTGAAAGTCCACCACTCCCGGTAGACTGTCATGAAATACCGGACGAATAGATATAAACTTATAAAGCCCTAGACTCCCTAGCCGCCGTTTGGTGACTTCCTCATTCGTGAGTTTATACAACTCGCCTTCTTTGAGTAGTATGTTGCGTTCAAATACAGAATATTTGATTTGCTCATCGCCAATACTCATGTATTGCACGCCGTTTATTTTTTCATGGGATAGGTACTTATCCTTGAAATCGGGATCATAATTAGGATAGACATAAACCTGATTGATATGATATTTCTGATGGCGTGTCGAATCCGTAGGAGAATACAAGGTCATGGTAGCGTCGACCTTCAAATCACTTGTATCCACTGCCAATGGAGACAAATAAATTCTTGAAAAATCATAATATCCCATATTGCGGAACAACCTGACGATACGTCCAACTTCTTTGTCATAATTCCTGACATCCACACCATCCCCTGAACGAATAAAACTCCCTGCTCGATTTTTCTCCAACACATCTAACAAAATCGAGTCATTAGATGCATAACGCAATGAGTCGTAATGATACCTTGAATAAGGATAGGCCCGATATATATTTTTCGTCGTTTTACTGCCTTTCATTACCGTTTCATACTCCACTGAAGCATTAAAATAACCCTTGTGTTGCAAATACGATTTCATGGCTTCGGCAGTCGCTTCCGTCAGTTTTTCATTCTGTATCACCGGGGATTCGGCAACTACCCGCCTTACCCAATTGTTCCACCCGGTCGTATCGGAC